>JBGTCJ010000370.1:0-14545 GCA_041748895.1 Pirellulaceae bacterium | reverse complement strand
TCGCTTCTGGAAAGACTCCGGCAACTGGCTGATGACCTCGTCACTCGGCAAGTTCCCCCCGTCGTACCAGTAGAAGTCGCAGGCCGGCAGCTCACCCCGCTTGGGGAATTCGAACTTGAGCATCGAGCTTCCGGGATAGGTCTCACCCTGATAGATGCCCGGGTTTTTGACCGCAGTGACCGCGATCGGGTCCCAAAGCTCGAGCGCCATCACGGACAAATTCGTCGTGTGACAGGCCATATCGCCCAGCGCGCCCGTCCCGAAATCGACCCAACCGCGCCAATTGAACGCGTGGTAGACGCCTTCCTTGAAGGGTCGCATCGGCGCGGGCCCGATCCACGCCTCCCAGTTTAGTCCCTCGGGAATCGGATCCTCACCTGCAGGACGGCCTTGCCCCTGCGGCCAAATCGGTCGATTCGACCAGATGTGGACTTCTTTGACGTCGCCGATCGCGCCGCTTCGAAGCACTTCGACCGCTTCGCGCAGTCCGTCTTCGCTCGTTCCCTGGTTCCCCATCTGCGTCACAACGCCCGTTTCCTCGGCGACCTCGCGCATCATACGGGCTTCGCGGATCGACCACGTCAGCGGCTTTTGGCAATAAATGTGTTTCTTCATTCGCATCGCCCTCACGGCCGCCGCGGCGTGGGTGTGATCGGGCGTGCTGACCGTGACAATGTCGACTTTATCACCGAGTTGATCGAGCATCTCGCGAAAGTCCGTGAACTGCTTGGCGTCCGGAAACTCGCGGCTCTTTTTGGTGAGGGTTCCCTGATCGACGTCACAAAGCCCGACGATTGCAACGCCGTTTTCGGCTATGTGACTCGTATCGTTGCCGCCTTTGCCGCCAACGCCGATGCAAGCCGAACTGAGTCCCTGCAGCGCCGACGGCTGGGCGCTGGAAATTGCCGCGGTGCCAACCCAAAAACCGGCGCCCACGGCTGCCGACTGGCCCATGAACCGCCGTCGTGACGAGAGCCCTAACTTCTTATTCGTGTTCGTATTCGACATGAAACGCATTTCCTCGGAGTCAAATTCACAATTTCGCGATGGCTACTTGCCACACTCCTAAAGCATATCCTAACGGCCCCAGAATTCCCATAGTCTGACGGTCGGTTCCCGCAAAGGGCTCAGGCGACGGCTACGTGGGCCCAGCATGCCAATAACGAGCACACACTCGTCGAGAACACGTTTGCCAAAGTTCGGCTCGCCGTTTACGTTGATCGACTCGTTCGAATCCCTCCTTCACATCTCACCGATTCACAACTGCTCATGCGTTGGTCACGAACTTCCATGCGTTGGTTACAAACTCTAGTGGGCGCTCGGTTCCCACGGGTCGTTGTCACATCGCTCGTCACCCTCGTGTGGCTTGCGGCGAACGTTTCTTGCAATCGATCCTCGCGCCAGAATGACGCAATCGAGTCCGCAACTGGCACCGCGATTCCCGCCCGCGATCCGGTGGCGAAAGCCGAGGTCACCCCCGATGATCCCGCCGCCGTTGAGGCCTTGGAAAAAGCCGGGTTCGCCCTCACGCGAGGCAGCGACGGCAACGTGACGGAGATCGCATTCGGCGGCTCCGACGACAACGTCGCGGCACTGGCGCATTTGAGCGGCGTACCGAACGTACAGGTGGCCACATTCACGGGACCGCGGATTACCGACGAAGGAATTTCGGCCATCACCGCGCTGAGCCAACTTCGGCGTCTCAACCTGACCGACTCCGCCGTCGGTCCCGAGGCAGTCCAAGCGGCCGGGTCGCTTCAGCAGTTGGAGGCTCTCTTTCTGCGTCGCACGCCGATTACCGATGAGTCGCTGGTCCACCTCACCACGCTGCCCAAGCTTCGTGCGCTCGACCTGCGAAACACCAACATTTCCGACGCTGGGCTCGAGCATGTCGCCAAAATCAAGACGCTGGTCGACCTGCAACTAGAAAAGTCCAAGGTGACTGATGCGGGATTTGCCAAACTCGCCGGATTGCCGCTCAAGTCAATCAACGTCAATTACTGCACGACGATCAGTGACGCTTCGCTCAAGCTGCTCGGCGACATGCCGACGATCGAGTCGCTTCAGTTCGACTCGACCAAAATCACCGACACGGGCATGAAGGCCGTCGCGAACCTCTCGAAGCTCAAGCGGCTGCGGATCCGTGAGACCGATGTGACGGGCGAGGGTTTTGGCCACATCTCCCAATTGACGGGGCTTGAACGACTCGAACTGCGAGGCACTTCCGTCGATGACGCCGCGATGAACGTGATCGCGTCGCTGCCGAAGGTCAACTACCTTGACCTTGCCGAGTGCCGGCTGGTGTCGCCGGCTGGACTCGCCAAACTCGGGGCCCTTCGAGAACTTGCCTACCTCGGTCTGTGGGAGACCAAGGCCAATGACGAAACGCTCGCGGGACTCGAGTCGTTAACAAAGCTCCGCGACTTGGATCTCAAGGGGACCCAGGTCTCGGATCAGGGGATCGACTCGATCCTCAAGCTGACCGCGCTGGAAAATCTCAACCTCGCGGGCAATGCCTTGGTGAGCGATGAGGGTTTCGCGAAGTTGGTTCAGCTACCTAACCTAAAGTCGGTCAACGTCGCCAACACCAACATCGGCTACGACACGATCGACGCACTCGCCGAGGCCAATGACGGGATCGACGTCATCGAATACGAGGAGTAGCCGCGGGTGCGGACGCACCCGCTGTTTCTGATTTGGCAGCTGTTAGGGGCGAGGGGCGGCTGCCACGAGTGCTTCGAGTTGATCTCGCCCCACACGATCGCAGAAGTCACCGAGCGACTCACCGTTTTGTCGATTGGCTTTGTAGGCCGAGAAAATCCCAATCAACTCGGGAATGACGTCCGCCTCGGGCAGCAGATCCTTGTAGATAAAGGACAGGCGATTTCCCAGCAACGCACCGCCCGCGAAGAGCGTGTACTTCCCCTTCGTTTTTCCGACCAAACCAATGTCGCTGTTGTAAGGCCGCGCGCAGCCGTTGGGGCAACCGGTCATGCGAATCGTGAATCGCTCGTGCGACAAGCCTAATTTGGCCAACGGCGTTTCCAATTGATCGATGATCCCCGGCAACGCTCGCTCGCTTTCGGTGACCGCGAGCCCGCAGGTTGGCAGGGCCACGCAGGCCATCGACCAGCGTCGAACCGTGCTGATTTCCTCGCTAAGCGGGATCTTGTGGTCACGCAAGATTTGCTCGAGCCGATCGCGCTGCTCGGGCTTGACGTCACAGATGATCAGGCTTTGGTGGGCCGTGATCCGCAGTTCGGGTCGAAACTCGGCGCAGACCGCCCGAAGGCCGGTCTTCCACTGCCGGCGATCGTCGTCATAGATTCGTCCGTTTTCGACGTTCAATCCGTAGGACCAGAGGCCGTCCCCCTGCTCCTGCCAGCCGATGTGATCATCGAACCCATGAACATCGTCGTCGGTGCAATCGGCCAGCTTTTCGCCGAAATACTGCTCGACGTAATCGCGAAACCGATCGATTCCAAGATTTTCGACGAGGTACTTCATTCTCGCGATTTTGCGGTCCTCGCGATTGCCATGGTCGCGCTGGACCCTGAGGATCGCCTTGCAGACATCGATCGCTTGCTCGACGGTCACAAACGCCATTCGTTTGGCCAGTAACGGCGAAGTCTTCTTGGCGCTGGGCGTGGTTCCCATACCGCCTCCGACCAATACGTTGAATCCAGCGATCTGGCCATCGCGAACGATCGCCAGCAGCCCGATGTCGTTGGTGTAGAGGTCGACGCAATTGTCCTCGGGCAAACCGATCGCCATCTTGAATTTGCGAGGCAGATACGTCGGACCGTAGAGCGGCTCGACATCGCCGCCGCCGACGAGCGTTTTTTCGCCATCCTCGTCGGTCAGCCAGAGCTCGTAGTAGGCGCGGGACTGCGGCGCCAGCGCCATCGCTATGTCATGAGCCAACTGCTGCATCTGACGGTGGACACCGTCGGCACGCTTGGCAGGGCAACACATCACATTTCGGTTCACGTCGCCACAGGCCGACAACGTCGAGAGACCGATCTCATTGATTCGCGAGATCGTTGGCTTGAGATTTCCCTTGAGGATCCCGTGCAGCTGGATCGCCTGGCGTGTGGTCAATCGAATCGTCGAGTTGCCGAACACGTCACCCAGGTCGAGGTGCGCCAGAAATTGGTCGCTGGTCATGATCCCACCGGGAATTCGCGACCGCAGCATCATCGAATAGGCTTTGCCACCGCCTTCACCTTTGGCCGCAGCACGGGCATCTCGATTGTCCTGCTGATAGGTACCGTGGAATTTGAGCAGTTGGATGTTGTCTTTGTCGAAGTGGTCGATCGGATCCTTTAGTTCCTTGGCGATGGTGCCACGTAGGAAATTGCTTTCCTCCTTGATCGACTCGACGGGGCTGAGCTTAGGGGCGTCGGTGGACATCGAGACGCGGGTTCCTTGGGGAAACGGAAAAATAGGCCGGGCAGTTAACTCTCCCTCATCAGGCTCTTCTTATACCGCTAACTCGGCAAACCCACCACGCCGGTTCCTGTGCCCAGGCGGGATCTCGCCGGCAGCGATATATTTGTCGCGTTGTTGCCAATGCCCACTCGACACTGCCACATTCTTTGTATCCACATGACCGCGCTGATCCTCGACGGAAAGTTAACCGCGCAATTAATCCGAGACGAAATTGCCGAAGAGGTTCGCGACTTTCTCGCTAACGGTGGCGTCTCCCCCTGTCTCGCGGCGGTCCTCGTGGGTGATGACCCAGCCAGCCAGGTTTACGTTCGCAACAAGGAAAAGGCGTGTACCGAGGTTGGCATCACCGGACGCGTCGAGCGGTTGCCGGCCTCAACCTCCCACTCCGCACTTCTCGCGCTCATCGACCGCCTCAATCGGGACGAACGCGTTCACGGGATCCTCGTCCAGCTGCCATTGCCGCACGACGGCCACCGTGAGGACCCGATCGACACGCGCGGGGTACTCGACGCGATCAGTCCCGACAAAGATGTCGACGCGTTCAGCCCCGTCAGCGTCGGATTGATGGTGCAGGAGCGTCCCCGATTCCTACCCTGCACGCCACACGGGATCATTCGACTCCTGGCTCGCTACGACTTGGAGACCGCGGGTAGGCATGTGGTCGTGGTAGGACGCAGCGAGATTGTCGGCAAACCGATCGCGATGATGTTGGCGGGAAAGGACGGCGTTTGCGGCCCCCGGTTCGCCAACGCCACGGTGACGATCGCTCACAGTCGGACGGCGGGGCTCGACGAAATTGTTCGTGGTGCCGATATGGTGATCGCCGCAGTCGGGCGGCCAGAGATGATTCGCGGTGAGATGATCAAGCCGGGGGCGGTGGTGATCGACGTCGGCATCAATCGCGTGGGCGACCGATTGGTTGGCGACGTTCATTTCTCGGAAGCGTTGACCGTTGCCCGTGCGATCACCCCGGTTCCCGGTGGAATCGGGCCATTGACGATCGCGATGCTACTGAAAAATACGGTTTTGGGGGCGCGGTCCGCCGCGGGTCGATGAGTCGTCGTGGGGCCCTAACAGCTTTTGGCGGCGTATCGGTGATTCGCTTCACCCGGGTGGCGATTGCCCTTTCGGCTGAACCGGTCGGTTTAGTAGATCACGTGGATCAATCAGGCACTTCGTGGTCCATTTCGCAGCCGCGCTATACCACGACGGGTCAGGAAGTGGATGGGCTCCGCATGGGATCGATGGGTTAATGCATCCGACGAATAGGACGAAACGCTGGCCAAGTTGGCTTCTTTGCGGTGCGATGTCGACCGCCGCGGGTTGTCACGACGGTCCGATGTACGGGCTGAAGGTGATCAATCCGTACTATTCGCTCAAGGAGTGGCGAGAGGACGAAAAGCTCGGCGTGACCGATCACACCCGACGCAGTGAATTGGCCAAACTCGAACGCGCCCTGCCGAGCCTCGAGCCGCCGAGACAGGCCTACTGGTTGGAGCATTGCCAAAAGATCATGGACCATGACGCTAGCCCCGAGATGCGTCGGCTGGCCGTCAAAGCGGCCGGCCAACTCGATCAAGAGGCGGCGAACGAAATCATTCGTCAAGGCCTTGGCGACGATAGCATGAAAGTTCGGATGGCGGTTTGCGAAACACTTGGCAATCGGCGAGACGATGAGGCGGTGCGACTGCTGGCAGAAACCGCGGGCACCACAACGGATGTCGACGTCCGGCATGCCGCGTTTGCGGCACTCGGCCAACACCAAAACCCAGTGGCAACCGACGCACTTCGCATTGCGCTGGACGACCGAAACCCGGCCACTCGCGCGCTGGCAGTCAAATCGCTGCGACGAAACACGGGAAAAAATTACGGCGATGATCCGCAGCAGTGGATCGCCGCACTGAAGGGTGAGGACATCCCCGAGCAACCGACCCGCATCGCCGATCGAGCTCAAGAATTTTTTCGCTGAGCTCGAACGGTCCGCGTCTGGTCAATCAAGGTTCGGGTCGGATCAATCGATTTGACGAATCTCGAGGGCGGTCAATCGCGGCGGATCTTCGCCGCTGGCCAACTCCATCTTGAGTTGATCTTGCACCGTCACCGTTGCAGTGACGACCGCAATCGATCGACCGATGTTCGAACCAGACGGTGGCTCTCGCAAGGCGAATCCTCGGCTAGACTGGTCAATCACTTCGCCCGAGAATCGAACCAGGTTGGCCGCTGATTTACCCGTTCCCGCAGCATCGAATGCCTCAGGCCCGAGGAAGTGCAACTTGATTTCGTACGTCGCGGGGCCATCGTCCTCCCCACGCAGCGGAATGACGAGCGTCTCCAAGCCCGATGTTCCCGACGCGTAAACCCACGCGTGAGCTGAATCGATCCCGTCGGCCAGCGATTCATTGACGCTCCAGTAGGGCGACGAATCACGAAACTCGGCTTCGAGATCGAGTGCGATGTCGATCGACGTTTCCTTGTAAGGACGAGGGCGTGGATAGGCGAGCCATAGTTTCCCCGAAGCGTCGGTTCGATCGCCCGGGCCGCCCAAATTGATCCTCAACTCTCGCACCGGCAAAAGGGGGCCGGTCGCGCTGTGGATCGCCCAGTGCCGACGCGGCTCCCGTGGCTCCATCACGATGGTCGATGCGATCGAGTAAAGGCACACGCAACCCGCACTGGCTTCGGGAATCATGACCAAGCCTCCGGCGGGGATCGCGTTGATCCAACACCCCAATCGGTGGCCGGCGAAGTGGCGCGTTCCGCTTTCGGCCTCGAGGTCGTAAAAAGCGGTGTCGCCCGAGCGAAACAGGAGCATCCCCGAATCACAGCCGGTGAACATACCGCAGTGATGTCCCGTCCTCATCAAGCTCCACGGGACCTCTTCCTGTGTCACGGGGTGCGTTCGTGTTTGCTGAGTTCCCGTATGAAGGTCATAGATCCAAGGTTCGGCGAGAACCTTGTTGCCCAACACGATCGGGCGATTCTTGTAGTTCGCGTCGCGAGCCCAGAGTTTGTTGCCGTCGTTGGCATAGAGAGCCACGAGCCGACGTGTTTTGAAGTCACCGGCGATGAATTGTTGCCAGTAATGGCCATTGGCGTTGGCGCCGCCCAGGAGAAGCACGCCGTCGTGATACATCAGCGTAAGCTTGCCACCGCCGATTCCGATGTCGCTGCAATCGGTCACGTCAACGGCTTCGGCCCAGCGAAGTTCGCCCGTTCTAGCATCGAGCGAAACGGCGCGTCGGACGTCGGCATTCTTGGCTCTTTGCTCAGCCAGGTCACGTTCGGGACCCGAGAGGCCCGCCAGCTCCGATTTGTCTTGTCGAAGAAGCTCCTCACGCTGTTGGCTGGTGATCGAACTATCGATGAAAAAGATTTCGCGAGGACCCACCGCGATGGTGTGGTGCGAGATGTACTGCCCCTGAAAGCTCCAAAGGTGCTCACCGTTTTCCAAATCGATCGCAAACAATGAATCGGTCGCGTCTTCGGTTTGTCGACCACGGCGGCGTTGGCGGGCTTCCAATTCGGTTCGCACCGTGGCGGCGCCAAACAAGATATCGTCTTGGACGGCCAAATAGCCCCACTGGTACTTCCCGTTGTCGAGCTCCTGCGGCAATCGATGCACTCGCTCGACCTCGCCCGTCGCGGCATCGAGTTGATAACAGAGTTCGCCGATAAAATGAAAAACGCTTCGGTCGTTCGCTGCGACGTTGGCTGGATTCTGATTCTGGAACACGCCGGTTCGGATCGCTTGCGGATTTTCATGCCTCCAAAGGAACAGTCCGTTGTAGGCATCGTAGGCGAGAATCGACGATTCACCCTGCACGATTAACCGCCCCTTGACCGATAGCGGGCCGACGGCGCCTTCGTGACGATTGACCATCTCGTTCGGGCCGGGGTCGCCGTACCAAAGGACGCCCAATCCCCCTTTGATCCTCGTATCGGTACTGACCGCCGTGTTTCCAGGGTTGCCATACTGATGAGTCCAATCGCCAGCACCCGGCAGCGATCCGCGCTCAAGGATCGTCCAGTTGCCCTGATCGGAGCGAGCCAGCTGCGTCCCGATTTCCGAGCCCGAAGACAGCGATTCGGCCAACACCGCTGCCGCGTTTGTGCCACCGGCGATCGTTGATTCGGCTCCTCCGAGCATCATCACTCCTCCCTCGGGCTTGAGGTGCCGCGCGACACGATCCATGCCCTTCGGCGGGCTTCCCGTTAGAAGCAGCGAGTCCGAAACGATCAGGTTCGCAAAATAATTGGAGTAGTGGGTATCCGCCGGATCGGCTTGATGAACGACGATTCGGTGACCATACATGCCGGACTGGACGAGGGCACGGCGAGCCTCGCGCACTTTCTCGGGATCGGAATCGATCGCGTAAACCTGCAATTCGCTCTGCCGTGCCAATTCCCAAGCGAGCCGTCCGCGCTCATTTCCCACCACCAAACAGAAGCCACGTCGAACCCCGGACTCTTGAAGAATCCGTTCGGCTGCTTTTGCGTAGAAGTCCGTCAGATCATCTTCGGCAAAGGGTTGGCCACGATCAGGGATCGCCACCGACCTTTGTTCTTCAGCACCACTGGGGGCACTTTCGCGGTGATCGACATGGAAACAGGCGATCTGTCCCGTCGTGGTACTGACAATCAGGCTCCCGCCAGAAAAAACCAAGTCACGAGCCTTCCCGTCGACCTCGGTTTGCCAAACCGGATGTCCATCCAAGCAGTCGTAGCCGGTGACACGACCCTCGCCTCCCACGAACACCACGTTTTCAGTTGCAAGAACCGCCGCATCGTCTTCGGTCTTTTGATGCCAACGGATCCCGATCATCGCGATCTCTTCGAGACGTTTCTGAGCCGCCCGAATTTTTTCAGCGAGTTCTGATTTTTCTTTCGGCGTGCTTGCTGAAGCGCGGTTGAGATCGATCAGTTCCATTTCCAAAGCGTGTCGCTCGCGGCTGTTTACCGCGTACTCGATCCGATCCATACCGGCGACGTGCGATCCGGTCGCGGCATACGCCGAGTCGCCATGGATCACGATTTGTCGACCAGCAAACCAACCAAAGCCAACGTCACCTTTCTCTTGATCGAGTGCGAGCCAGTGGTGAGGGCCGCTCGTGTAGAGTTGTCCGTCGGCTAACATCGCCTGGCTCCCGCCGATCACGCCGCCGGCCGTTGTTCGCCAAGAATAAGTGCGTTTGTGCAAGAATTCTCCCGTGTTTCGATCGAATGCGGCCGGTAGTGTTCGACCCGACGGCACGAAAAGGTACTTGTCATTGGCCAACAAATGGCCCTGGGGAGACAGGTCATTGCGGCCAGCATCCTGGACACTGATGTTGTCCTGTTGCCAGATCCGCTCGCCGGTCGCGGAATTGACCGCGTGCAGGAAGACATCTTCGTGGGGAAAAATCCCGCCACCGAAGAAAGCGACGCCCTGATCGACAAGCACGCCGGTCCGCACCGGCCAGCGAGAAATCATCTCGCCCCGTGCCAGCAACCACTCGTCGGCAGGCCCCGCTCGGAGCTTCCATATCAACCGCCCGTCATCGGTCGACACACAATACGCGAAGCCGTCGTCGCTGCCGAAGTAAACGCGGTTCTCACTCACCGTCGGTGACAAACGGATCGGACCTCCGCTGGGAAAATTCCAACGTTCTTCACCGCTGGCTAGATCGAGGCAGTGCAGATGGTGGTCGACCGAGGAGCCGAAATACACGCGATCACCGACCACCACCGGACTCAAGGCGTCGTCGTACTTGACTCGATTCTGAATCAATTTGGACTCGATGACCCGACCCTCGGCGCTCGACCAAGCCATCCTCGGCGGGGCGGGAGCCTGGTAGTTCCAGGACCGCCGAAGCTCGCCTTCAACCCTCGCCGTCGTCGAGCCCTGTCGCGATGGACCATTGCGATAACTCGGCCAGTCCTCCGCGAGGGCACTCGGCGCGACCAAGACGATTGGCCAGAAAGACAGCCAACTCGCCAAAACCGTCGCGGAAATCATGACTCGAAACGGTCCGGGGGCCGTGACAGTTAGACCGATGTTCATGGGATGCTCTGGCCAAGGGGTGGAACGCGAGACGAACGCGACCGAGCCGATCGAACGCGGGATAAGTTGTACCAGGTGTGTCAGCAGAATGCCGAGAACGATGGGGAAGATTTGGTGAAGCTTCCCTGTCGTCGCGGGCGGGCGATCGGCGGTGAACTTCTCTCAGCGCTGCGGTGAAGCGGTCAAGGCTCCGCCGCGCGAGTCGTTGTCGAGCGAGTCGGCTGCGATCCAACCACTCATCATGACCATCGGCATCCCAGGGCCTGGATGAGCCGCGCCACCTGCCAGATAAAGACCCTTCAGGTCTTTGCGACGATTGGCAGGCTTGAACGCTCCAAGAAATTTTCCGTGGCTCGCCAACCCGTAGATGGCCCCATTGAGGACTCGGTAGCGATTGTGAATTCCCTCGGGCGTGAGTGAGGCTTCGTAGACGATCGAGTCTCGAAGCCCCGTCATTGCCGCGGTTCGCTCGAGCTTGTCCAAAATCACGTCCCGATAGCTCGGCAGCATCGCCTTCCAGTCGTGCCCGGGTCTCAGGTAGGGGGTGTGAACCAAGATGTAAAGCGCCTCGCAATCCTGCGGGGCCACACCGGGCTCGGTACCGGCCGGTGCACAAACGTACGCGCTGGGATCGGGCGCCGGCTGTCCGCGGTGGTAGATGTAGTCGAATTCCTCTTCCGGGTCGCGCGAGAAGACGAAATTGTGATGGAGCAGTTGCTCGTATCGCCGATTGAGTCCCAGATAGAGCACGACACCACTGCAGGCAGGTTCAGGATCATTCCCTTTTGCAAATTTCTTCGCCTGCGGGGTCCCGCTGAGCAATTCACGGTAAGTTCGCACCGAATCGCAATTGCTGATCACGGCATCGCAGGAAATCGTTTCGCCGCAAGCCGTCTCGACGCCCGTCACTCGATCGGCGGCGGTTGCGATTCGTTGAACGTCGATTCCCATGCGGATCTCGACACCGAGTTCCTCCGCGAGTTTGGTGAGCGCCTCGGGGACCGCACGGGTCCCTCCCATCGGATACCAGAGTCCCTCTTCCGTTTGCATGTGCGCGATGCCACAGAGCACGGCAGGTGACGCCATGGGCGAGGAGCCAACGTACTGCGTGAAGTGATCCATCATTTGGGCGACACGAGCTTCGGCTACGTGGCCGCGAACGACCGAGGCGACGCTTCGGCCCATTCTCAGTGAGAGCACGTCCTTGAGGACCGCCGCGGAAAATGCCCCGCCGACTTCCATAGTGTCGCTCAGCCCACCCACCGAACGCCAAAAGAAAAAGCGATCCGAAACGCGATGCAGCTGCTCGCTGACGCCCATGAATCGCGCGTAACCATCTCCCGCAGCCGGGTTGCCAGTAAACTTCTCCAGGTGCTGTTTCATCTTCTCGACATCCGCCACGAGATCGAGAACGGTGTTCTCCCGCGCCAAAGGGTCTTGGGCACCGGGAATCCCCTCAAAGAAGCATCGCCACTGAGGGTCCAACGCGATCATATCGACATAGTCTTCGAGCTTGCGACCGGCTTCGGCAAACACTCGTTTCAGCACGCTGGGTAACGTGAGGATCGTTGGCCCCATGTCGAATCGATACCCTTCGGCTTGATGTTCCGCGGCCTTGCCACCGACCCAGTCGTTCTTGTCGAGCAGTGTGACGCGGTGCCCACGAGCGGCTGCCGTGCAGGCGGCGCTCAAGCCGGCCAGTCCGCCACCGACGACGACCACTTTGAGCGACGCTTTTTCCTGTGCGATCACGGTCAAGTCCTTCAATCGGCGCGGATGGAATGAGGCGGTCTGCGGCCAGTTCGTCAACGAGACTGCGTGCGATACCTAGGCCACGGCAATACTCCGGCTGTGCCCACGAGGCTTTTCAACCCCGGCACTTCGCGGACGATCCTAAGACGCACGCATCAGGCGACGCAAGGCACCCCATTTTTGCCAGAGCGGCGCGTGTCCCAGTTGTAGGATCGCGACAAGTGCGGAGGCATCGCGCGGCTGGCGTGGACGGAGATGAGGGAAGAACCGTCCGCGATGCCGTGCGACCACGCGTGGTCGCGTCATCGCCAATAGCCCCTCGGCGCCGCGTGTGACGCCAAATCCGCTCCGCCCGGTTCCACCGAAAGGCACGCGTGGGTCAGCCGTCGGAAGAATCATGTCTCCGATCGAGACGTGCCCGAGATCCAGTCGCGATGCGATCACCCCGGACCAATGGGATTCGCCAAAAATCGATGCCGCCAAACGGTAGGGGCATTCATTGACCGTATCGACGAGACGATCTTCGTTCTCGTAGGTCATGACTGAAGCGATCGGGGCAAAGAGGTCGCTCGCAGCGATCGGCCAATCGGGCTCGACACCTCCGAAAAGGACCGGAGCCATTCGGCCTTCTCGCTCGAGCAATTCCGTGTCGACATGCCCAAGGAGGTCGACCCCACCTCGGAAAAGCGTGTCTTTGAGCTGTGCGAGCGCCGCCTGCCGCGCCGCCGGGTGCAACGCTACCGGCGAGGATTCGTTGAGCCGCAGCCGCAAGCGATCGATCAGCGGTTGCCATTGTCCTTTTGACACGAGAATTCGTCGCGGCCCGATGCAAGTCGCACCAGCATTGAAAAGGAGACCAAAACGGACGGCTTCGGCAACTCGATCCAGGTCGGCACCTGGTCCGATGATCACGGCGTCGCAGCCACTGAGCTCCATCACACACGGCGTGATTGTTTCGGCCGACTGTCGAAGCACCGCCTGACCGGTGGTCGATGCCCCTGTCAGGATGATGAGGTCTACGCCCTCGGCAATCCGCTGCGCCGCAGTCTCGGGTGAAGCATCCAACAGCCTGAGTTGATCTTCGGGTACTCCAACATCCCAGAAGGCGCGCGAAAGCCTTGCGGTGACGGCTTCGCAGCCCGGGGCGGGTTTGAGCCAAACTCGGTTGCCCGCGGCGAGCGCCTGCGCGGTTTGGACGCCGGGTAGAAGCAATGGATAATTCCAAGCAGCGAGTATGAGAACATCACCCAGCGGTACCCGTTGGATTCGGCTCGAAACGCCCAACATCCAAATCGGGCGGCCGCGGAGGCCCAGCCGCTGATCACGAAGCAGACCAGGCCCTCGGCGACCGATGAATCGCAAGGCATCGCAGAGCGGGATCAGCTCGGCGGAGATCGTTTCCGCCGCGTCGGTTCGCTGGTCCGATCGGCAAAGGTCGATCAACGTTTCGGCGTCACCGGCGATCGCGTTTCTCGCGGATGCGACCACCTGGCACCTTCGGCGAGCCGACATCCGGTCCCAAGGCGTCGACTTCCAAGACGTTGACGAAAAGGCTGCCTCGGTTGGTGGGTTCATGAGTGATGGCATCGTTCGTTGGACACGCCGCTAGAGATGGCTTGTTCGGGACATTGTTCGTGGCGGATCGGCAAGCTGGCGGTTTGCCGGCGGCTTGGTACCATGTGAACTGAATCCAATCCGCCCCACTGCATCACCCTGAGGTCGTCGTGAGTTTGCATTGTTTTCGCCCAGTCGGGATGTGGGCAACTTTCGGATTTTTTTCCGCCCTTCTGATTGGGTGTGTCGCACCGCCGACGTTCACACCCGGTCCCGCCGATGCGGATGCTCCCGAAGAATTCACGCAAACCGAGTCGGGACTGAAATACCGCATCCTGCGACAGGCCGATGGGCCTATGCCCACGGTCAGCGATCGCGTGACGGTTCATTACGTCGGATGGCTGGATGACGATACCGAGTTCGACAGCTCTTATCGCCGGGGTGAGCCGGCAACGTTTGCCTTGATGGAGGTCGTACCGGGTTGGACCGAGGGGCTGCAACTGGTCAACCAAGGGGGGATGATCGAGTTGGAGATCCCGTCTTATTTGGGATACGGTCCCGGTGGGATGCCGGGCAGCATACCGCCCAACGCGACGCTGCACTTCAAGGTTGAACTAATCGATATTCGTTAACGATTCGTTCGATCTTGTCACCGATGACCGGATTTCACTAGCTTGCGAAGCGAGATCGATTACGGACGTGGTCGTGGCTTGGCATCGGCGGGCCCGTGACCGCGTCGGCGGCGGG
>JBGTCJ010000369.1:0-11090 GCA_041748895.1 Pirellulaceae bacterium | reverse complement strand
CGCCGCGGCGATCGCGGGCGGGTACACCGCGATCCTTTGCACTGCCAACACCGATCCGCCGATCGACACGCCCGCGGGCGTCGAACTCGTCAACCGCATCGCGGCTTCGGTTTCCGGTCCGCGGGTTTACGTCATCGGTTGCCTCAGCCGGGGCCAGATGGGCGAACAGATGGCCGAACTGGGGCTGCTCGCAGAGGCGGGCGCGGTTGCCTTTAGCGATTCACCGCGTCCAACCAGTAGCAGCGCGCTGCTGAAATTAGCGCTCGATTACAGCCGGATGCTCAACATTCCCATTTTCGACCGACCCGTCGAACTCGACCTGAGCGAGGACGGGGTAATGCACGACGGACGTGTCGCGCTCGTCCTCGGGCTCAAGGGATTGCCGACCGAAGCCGAGGATCTCGCGGTCGCCCGCGACGTACGGCTGGCCGAGGCGACCGGAGGACGGCTCCACGTCGGTCCCGTTAGCACGATGGGCAGCGTCGATTTGCTCCGACGTGTCAAAGCCCGGAAGATCGCGGTCACGGCCTCGGTTTGCCCGCACAACCTTTGGCAGACTGATGAAATGTTGCGGAGCTACGACGCCCGCTACAAGGTCCACCCGCCACTTCGCAGCGAGCGTCACATCGAGGTCCTTTGCAAAGCGGTCGAGGACGGGACGATCGACGCGATCCAAAGCGGTCATATGCCGCGGGCAAGAGAGAAAAAAATGGATGACCTCGATCTGGCCCCTTTCGGCGCCGCAACACTTGAAACGACGCTCGCCATCGTCGCGACGCGAATGGTTCATTCAGGTCGAATCTCCTGGTCGACGGCGATCGAGCGGATGTCGACCGCTCCGGCGCGCATCGCGGGCCTGGACCTCGGTACCCTTCGCGTGGGTTCACCCGCCGATGTCTTGGTATTTGATCCCGACCAGCAGTGGGTAATCGATCCGAATCGATTCTTCTCGACTTGCCAGAGCAGCCCGCACGAGGGTGACACCGTCAAGGGGCAGGTGATTTACACCGTCGTCGGTGGCGAGGTCCGATTCAGCCGGCGGCCGGCTCTCGAACACCTCGCTCAGTGAGTGACACGAACACTCCGTGCCATGAGTCGCTGCGAGAGCCGCGCTTGGTCCGCGCCCAAACGTCCAAACGCTCAGGCGTCCAGAACGGTTTCGATCGGCGTCCCTTCGGACAAGGCCATCGGTCGGCCGACGGGCGTTTGCAACTGGGTGGATGGTCGAAGCCCGAGGGCACGAAGCATCGTTGCGTGCACATCGGCGATCGTGACCGGATCGCGGACGCTCGCCGATGGATGGTTCGGGTCGAAGTCGGCGTTGATCGACGTCGCTCCATGAACGACACCCCCGCGGACTCCGCATCCCGCGAGTAGGATCGAGAAGCCATGAGGCCAATGATCACGTCCCTCGGCCGCATTGATCCGTGGAGTGCGGCCGAATTCCCCTCCGCAAACGACGAGCGTTGTCCGCAGAAGATCGCGCTCGTCCAAACGCGCGATCAACGCCTCGGCCGCCGAATCGAGCGTATGGCAGGCGGCGGATTGCAAGGAATGGTTATTGATATGTGAATCCCAACCGCCGAGGGTGACTTCGACGCACCTCACACCAACCTCAATCAATCGGGCGGCGGCCAAGCATCCGCGACCAAAGGGGCTGTGACCGAATGAATCGAGCACCCCCGCTGGCTCGCGTGAAACGTCGAAGGCGTCGAGCTGTTCGCTCGACATCATCGCCTCGGCCGCTCGAATCGTCACCGCGTGAAGTGTCCGTGTCCGGTCGAGATCAACCAACCTTCCGCGAGCGAAGCTGGTTTCGACCGTCCC
This sequence comes from Pirellulaceae bacterium, assembly GCA_041748895.1. Taxonomy (GTDB): domain Bacteria; phylum Planctomycetota; class Planctomycetia; order Pirellulales; family Pirellulaceae; genus UBA6163. Next base: position 9,263 of record JBGTCJ010000369.1, on the reverse strand, counting down.
GAGCAGATCATCCATTCTTCGCGCGTAGCGGTCGTCACTGACACGTTTGGAGACGTCAGGGATTCGTCCTGCGGGGTCGTAGACTTTGAACGCATCGTAGCTCGCACCTAGATAACCGCCTCGGGCGGGGAATCGACCCGGGAGGATCGAAACGTGTCGTGGGATATCGGCTCCCGAGTCACTCTGATGGCAAAGGATCGCGCCGAGCGACGGGTGCACGAGTGTTGGATCGGGGCGATACCCGGTCTTGATGTTGTGTGTCGCGCGTTCGTGGTCACCTTCCTTCCCCGTCACGCTACGAATGATCGCCGTGCGATGGATCTGGGTAGCCAACCGCGGCAACGTGTCGGCGATCTCAATCCCCGCCGCCGACGTTCGGATTCGCCCAACGGAGCCTCCACTGCGTGAGCCCGGTTGAGGGTCAAACGTCTCCCACTGGCTCGGTCCACCATCTAGCCAAAGCAGGATCACCGACCGCGGTCTGCCGCGATCCACGTCACCCTGTTCGTGCTGCGCGGTCAGCGAGCGGGCAACGGGACCGAGAAACGCCGCTCCGCCGGCTGCCCGCAACAGCGTCCGCCGCGAGAGGTGGTCCCAAGTGTTGCAATAGGCTTTTGTCATGATCAGTGGTTCCATGCCAATTCGCTACTGTTGAGCAGCACCCAGTAGATATCTTCCATCGCACGCTGGCGGTTGCCGGATTCCGCGAGTCGATCGACAAACGCCTGGCTCTCCGTCTCGGTAGGCAATCGGTTGAGCGTCGCAAGGTACGCGGTTTCAACCGCATCGACATCATCAGTCGCGAACAGGCCGATGTGCGAGCTCGCGTTGAGGATCGGGTTGGGATCACTGAATTCGTCCACCAACTTCCCATTGAGCATGATCAAACGCTGGGTAACCGTGATCGGTTGCTGATCGAACTCGTCTTCACCGATGTCACCGTAACGTCTGAGGAAATCGGTGGTGCTTCCGAGCTTTTGCAATTGAACCAACAGGGACGAACCGCGATCGACAGTCTTGATTCGGGCTGCTTGAATGACGCTGCCGGCAACTTGCTCGGGCCTCAGCCGTACCAGCGGGAAGACGGCCCAGACGCTTTCGTGCTGTGGGGTGATTTCGAACTCCGCGACGCTGGCCGCTTGGAATGGCGCCGAGTGAACCACCCATCCGATGAGTTGTCGCAGGTCAAATCCGCTCGCCACAAAGGCCTCAGCCAAGATTGCGATCGCGGGATGAATTTCCTGATCCATGGGGAGGTCATCGACCGAATCGCCAATGGGCCGGCCAAACAGCAACGCCCAGACTCGGCTAACCGTCGCCCGTGCGGATTGCTTGTTCGCCGGGTTCGTCAGCCATGCGGCCAATCGTTCCCGCGACTTGCCGGTTTCAGGCAGCCACTGGGCACCGAAGGGGACATCTGGATCGATGGTCGCTGCGGCATCCTCATCGAGCAATTGGTAAGTGTAGGGGGTGCTGCGTTCGCGAATTCCCTGAAGGCCATTCATTCGTGCGGACGAAAAGAACGCCGCCAATCGGTGAAAATCTCCTTGAGTGCCGTCTCGAAACGCGTCGGCGTCGCCGAGCCTGACGTTTCCCAAAAAGTCGTCGTGACACTCCAAACAATCGAGCCGAAGGCCAAGAAAGGCTCGGCTAGTCCGCGCGGCGAGCCGAACGGGGTTCGTTTGACCCTCCTCACCGCTTGAAAAGGTGACCGTCAGGAAATTGACCTCGGGTCGGTCGGTGCTCAGTCCCTCGGCGGTGACGAGCTTCCTCATCAGTTGGTCATAAGGGCGATTGGCTGCCAACTCCTGGCTCAACCACGTTCGAAATCGCCTTCGGCGGAAGATGATGAACGGGCCATCATCGGCACCCACGTAGGCCCGTGATAGTCGTTCGCTCCAGTAGTCATGAAAGCGTGGATCTTCGAGCAATCGCTCCAAATGGATCGACACACGAGCCGACTCGGGGTGAACCTCCAGTGCGCGAATCTCTTCGAGCGAAAGGCCGCTACCGACCAAGGCGAGCGAAACGCGTCGACAGATGGTGAGCCAATCCGCGGGCGAGGCGGTCTCGACCCCATGCTCTCGCCAAACCTCTCGAAATGCCTCGTCGACCTGAGCGATGACCTCGGCGTCTGTAGCCCGCGTCGTGGTCATCGTGCCGGCCGCAGCAGGCGTGACGTTTGTTTGATCCTGCGAGCCACGCCGGGTCGCCCACAATCCTCTGGTCAAAAAACCGAATGTCAAAAGGGCAACGGCAAACAGAATCGCGACGCGAGCAGCGGTTTGGGCTAAATTTCGCATCCTAGAGGCGCTCATACGAAGTGATCTTGTCCATCGAATCTATTCGTCGCTCGCGGGCCGATCTTGGATCATTAATGGCAGTCAGCTTGACTCCAAGCGGCTGAAATGCCAGCATTCCGCTTCGTTAACTGGAACGCTAGCGACTTCTCCCCACATCCCTCCCTCCCCGAAGCGAAATCTCATGAGTCAAGATGCTCGTCCGATTGAGGATTCTCCCGGCATGCCACCCAACGCGATGCGGCTGCTGTGGGCAGGCTTCACCGCGATCCTCGCCGCCGGCGTCGGTTTCGCTATCCGCGGCGGAATCCTGGATAACTGGGGGCGGGAATTCGGATTCACCGGTCTACAACTCGGGGCGATCGGCGGCGCCGGGTTCACGGGTTTCTGTTTCGGCATCATCATCGGCGGGATCGTCGCGGACAAGATTGGATACGGAAAGCTTGTGGTGGCCGCGTTTGCGTTCCACGTGATCTCGGCGTTCGTGACGTTCATGGCGGTCCAGGGAACCGCCCCCGAGTTGGCCTACAAGTATCTCTTCTGGGGCACCTTCTTGTTCGCCGTCGCCAACGGAACGCTCGAAGCGGTCGCCAACCCGTTGGTCGCGACGCTCTTCCCCAACCAACGAACGCACTATCTCAATATCCTTCATGCCAGTTGGCCAGCCGGGATGATCCTCGGCGGCGTTGCCGGTTGGATCCTCGACGATCGCCTTCAATTGGACTGGAAGATTCAACTCGGCCTGTTCCTTATTCCGACCGTGGCCTACGGGCTGATGTTTCTTGGCCAGGCGATGCCGCGTAGCGAGGCATCCAGGCAAGGATTGACACTCGGGCAAATGATGTCCGAAGTTGGCCTGCTCGGTGGCGCCGTGGTGTGCTACTTGTTGGCACTTTTCTTGGGCGACGTGATCGGTGGTTTGATCGGGAGCCGAACCGTCGGGCTCTACATCGGGTACGCCATGGGCGCCGGCCTACTGCTGGGTATCGGTTTGATCACCCAGTTCTCGCTCGGCTCAAAGCTGTTGTTCGTGCTCTTCTTGGCGCATGCGATGGTGGGTGCCGTCGAGCTCGGTACCGACCAATGGATTCAGAACATCACCGGAAACATCCTCACATCGGAGCAGGGTAAATTCCTCTTCGTCTTCACGTCGGCAGTCATGTTCGCCTTACGATTTTGCGCCGATTTCATTGAAAAGCGGATCGGATTGTCACCCGTCGGGCTGTTGTTAGTCTGCTCGGTGCTCGCCTTCATCGGATTGAACCTCACCAGCCATGTCAATTCGTTTGTGGCCGCGTTGGTCGCATTGACCGTTTACGGCATCGGCAAGACTTTCTTTTGGCCCACGATGCTGGCGGTGGCCAGCGATCGCTTTCCCAAGACCGGCGCGGTGGCAATCAGCATCATGGGTGGGATTGGCATGATGTCTGCCGGCTTACTGGGCTCGCCCGGTCTGGGCTACCTCAAAGATCGATACTCAGGCGAGGCCTTGCAGGAGGTCGACCCGGCATTGTTTGAGCAGTACAAGGCATCGCAGCCGAGTAAGTTCCTGGCGATCTTGCCTGAAGCGACCGGCCTCGATGGCGCCAAAATGGGTGAAATCAGTGAACGCTTGGCAACCCTCAGGGCCGCGGACTCGTCGGCGACGCCCGATGATCTTGATCCTGAGGAGGCGAAGGTCATGAACGCTTCGATCGAGGGCGACCGACGCACGCTACGGACCGATGCCTTCATCCCTCTGACGATGGCCGTGATCTACCTCGGGTTGTTGCTCTACTTCAAATCGATCGGCGGTTATCGCCCGATATCGATCGAAGAGCAGCACACGGCGAACGAAGCCTTGTAGCCGCTGGGCCACAATCAAAATAGAATCCGGGGCAAACGACCGAACCCATCGCTCCTGGGACGAGGCCAGGAGCCGTATCGTTTCCCCGTAACTGTTCTTGATCCATATGACCTCCGCGCACTCCGAAGTGATCGTCGACGCCCTCGAGTCCCTCTCCATCGCCCAAGATGACGGGCGATTAACGCCCGCGGCCGCCGGACACATTCGTGCCTGGCTAACCGAGGCGCGCTATGCGGACTATCGCGATCAGGTGTTGACGCATATCCGCCAGGACCAGTGGCAGAAACTCGACGACGTCTTTTGGACGGTCATCCCGTTTGGCACCGGTGGTCGTCGCGGTCGGATGTATCCGATCGGCTCCAATGCGATCAATGACCGAACGATCGGTGAAAGCGCCCAAGGCCTGGCCGATTACGTCGTGCAAACGCTCGGTGATGACACGGATCTGTCCTGTGCCATTGCCTACGACAATCGACATCGCTCGAGGCATTTTGCTGAGCTTTGTGCGGGAATCATGGTCGCCGCTGGTTTCCAAGTCTATTTCTTGGACGATTACCGCGCCACGCCGCAGTTGTCGTTCGCGGTGCGGCAGAAGGGTTGCTCGTGCGGAATCATGGTGACCGCCAGCCACAACCCGCCCAGCGACAACGCGGTGAAGGTCTATTGGTCGAGCGGTGCCCAGGTTCTGCCGCCGCATGATGAAGGGATCATCGATCGAGTACTCAACTGCCAGGCGATTCGATCGATTCCTTTCGCCGAGGGGCTCGCAGATGGTCGAATTGCGATCGTCACTCGAGAGATCGATGAAGCCTACTTTGCGGCGGCGCACGCCTGCGCCTTTGCCGGACCGCGAGACATCAGGATTCTCTACACGCCTCTGCATGGCGTTGGCAGGGCGGCCGTGTTGCCGCTTCTGGAAATGGATGGATTCGCAGACGTCGAAGTTTACGGGCCGCACGCCGACCCCGACCCCGACTTCCCGAATGTTCCAGGGCACGTTTCGAATCCCGAAAACACCGCCGTATTCGACGAACCGATCCAGTATGCCAAGGTCGCCGGGCATGAGCTAATCCTAGCAACCGACCCCGATGCGGATCGATTGGGGTGCGCGGCCCCGATGACACTCGATCCCGCAGGCGAGTGGCGGACATTCACCGGTAACCAACTCGGCGCAATGTTGGCCGAATTCGTGCTCAGTCGAAGGGCCGAAGCGGGGACCTTGTCGCGTGACCACTACGTGGTCAAGACGCTTGTCACCACCGAGCTGATCCGGCGGATCGCTGATCACTACGGCGTTCGCTGCGAGGGTGACCTCCTGGTCGGATTCAAATACATCGCCGAGACCATGGATCGCGTTGGACCGGACCATTTCGTCTTTGGGACCGAGGAGTCCCATGGTTATTTGATCGGACAGTACGTCCGCGACAAGGATGGCGCGGTGGCTTGCATGTTGATGAGCGAATTGGCAGCTTGGGTCAATTCGCAAAATCGATCGTTGCACCAATACCTTGATGATCTCTATCGCTTGCATGGTTATCACCAGGAAACGGTGATCAATCTCGTGATGGAAGGCAGTGAGGGAATGGCGGCGATGCAGCGTCTGATGACCGCCTTCCGCACCCATCCGCTGAAATCACTCGCCGCGATCCCCGTTGTGGCGGTTCGCGATTACCAGAACCTAACTGTTCGCAACATGCGAGCGGACGATCCGATGAGCGATACCGCCCTGCAGGCGATCGATGGGCCGATCGGGAACCTGGTGATCCTGGACCTTGCCGAAGCGGGAAATTATGTCGCCGTCCGTCCGTCGGGGACTGAGCCCAAAATCAAGCTTTATGTCTTCACCCGCTTACCTGCGGAGTTGTCGACAGACCTTGAAGCCGCAAGGGAGTCGCTTGCCAGGAGGATCGAGGCACTCGAAAGCGACGTGCGCGCGTTTGCTAAATCCCACGCCTGATGCCCTAGTTCCCACGACAGACCAACGCGCGGGCTGGCGGCAGTGCATCGCTACCGTCTCAGTTCGTCGATCGCCTGTCGAAGCGGATCTCGCCGGTCCGCGTCATCGCTTGTGGGGAATATCGGTTCGATCTGCCCCGCGGTACCCGTGCGAACAGCTGTCTGGAAAACGTCGATCGGTCCGTCGGCCAATTGATCGCCAGGGGGCAACACGAATCGACCGATCGGTTCGCCCCGAAACTGGACGTCCTCGATCACCGACGGGCTCTTTCCGGTTCGATCGATCGCGATCGATTGCATCGCAATTCGGTGCACGATGACCTCGTAACGAGGACGCACCACGAGCTTTCGGGTCCTTTTGCGCGTTACGACTTCACCTGTTGGCATCACCGTTTGGTAGGTTTCAACGACTACGCCACCCGCATCCCTCGGTATCGTCCAAGGAGCGGATTCACCCGCCCCGAGCTCTCCACTCCACAGCGATACGTTGTCGCGAAGGTCGATGCACTCGACGCGAAGCGGGTCGGTTCGAGAGTTGACCATTTCAAGTTGTGCCGGTGGCAGCGGAGCACCGTCGATCACCTGGCGGTCGATCACGATCGATTGCGGCGGCGCGATCAGGATCGGCATCCCAAACGTTGGGTTCGATGGTGGCACCCACGCCGGCATTCCCCACGCGGGCGGCCATGCACCCTGAATGCTCGGCGGGTAAATCGCCGCTGGGTGCCCCCAGGGATCCATCGGACCACCAGGTTGCCAAAACCCTTGGCCGCTGGCGCTCGACATGAGTAAGCCACAAGTGATTGCAAATGCGACACGCATCGGTCCATCCCCCTTTGAACTGGAGCTTCGCTTGTCTACAGCCGAGCGATTAATCAGCTATTAGCTTAAGCGGAAACGCGTGGTTGCTGCTGACTAGCGCAGTGCCAAGCTCCCAGACCCCATGCAAAATCGTGCGCATCGACACCGATGACTGCGGCGCCGGGACAGAGCTCCTTGAGCGTCGCGATCGCCACGGTGTCGCTGCGACGATGGCGAAACGTGGGCACGATCACCGCGTCGCGCCCGACCATCAGAAAGTTGCAATAACTTTCGGGAACGCGATGTTCGCCGATGAACCTCGGCGGCGGTGTGGGCAGCCGGTGGATTGTCACGCGAGGCTCGGTGGACTCTCCCCAAGCTCTGAGCTGTCGTTCATTTAACTCCAGCCCCTGACGATTACGGTCGTCATCGTGATCGCTGACCGCCACCACGAGATGCTCGGCGGAAACGAATCGAGCCAACTGGTCAATGTGACCGTCGGTATCGTCTCCCTCGAGTCCTCCCCCATCGACCCACACGATCTCAGTGACTCCAAGCCGTTTGTGCAGCTCGCGAGCGATTCGTGCGCGTCCCCATCCCCGGTTACGAGTCACCGTGTGCACGCACCCTGGGGTCGTCAGCATTCGACCCCGTCCGTCACCCTCGATCGCGCCACCTTCGAGACAGAGCGAGCTGCGTTCATGCGTTGCCGAAGCGAAACGGCAAATCTGACGCGCGGCCTCGGCGTCGTCGACCCAGGGCGGGTACTTTCCACCCCAAGCGTTGAATCGCCAATCGACTCCCACCAGCCGGCCCGAATCGATGACGAACGTCGGACCGTAGTCGCGGATCCAGCAGTCATTGGTGGCCACATCGACCAGTTCGATCGCCGAATGTTTACCCAAGTGTTTCGCCGCAATCCGCGCGTGATCTGCAGAAGCGAGGACACGGACGGGGACAAAATCCGCGACGGTACGCATCAGTTTCGTAGCCGCCGAGGGAACCGCATCGTAGCGTCCGGGCCAGGTGTCTCGATTGTGCGGCCAAGCAAACCACACGGAGGACTGATCCTCCCACTCGGCAGGCCATCTTCGGTCGCTGAGACCTTCGGCAGCGGTGAGGCGGGCGGGAGAGTTTGGTTTTTTGATCAACGCGCGGCCCGACGCTGACTGAACAGCCACCGGAACAAGTCGTCACGGGCGTAGGTCTGAGTCCACACGTCGTGTGGTCCACCCTCGTATTCGGTGTAAATCGGTTCGGGCGAGTGCCCGGATTGCTTGAGCGCAGAAATCATCTCGCGGCTACGATCGACCGGGACGGCTTTGTCGGCCGAGCCGTGAAAGGCCCAAATGGGCATCTGGCCGTAGCGGGCTGCCCAAGTTGGATCTCCCCCACCGCAAATGGGTACCACGGCGGCAAACCGTTCGGGGGCATATCCCGCGGCGAACCACGATCCGTAACCTCCCATCGAAAGCCCCGTGAGATAAATCCGATCGGTATCGACGCGGCCCGTTTTGGTCCAGTGATCGATCATCCCCAAGGTCGCCTGCATCGAATCGGAGGGCGTCTCGGGAAATGTCCCTTGCCCACTACCACTTCCCCAATTCACGTCTACCCACTTTTCTTCCTTGGGGCACTGAGGAGCAAGTAGAAAACATGGATACTGCATTTGTCGTTCAGGCCGCGCAAACTCATAGGCGCCGTGCTTCAACTGAGCCAAGTTGTCGTTTCCCCGTTCGCCGGCCCCGTGTAAAAAAACGACCAGAGGGTACTTCTTGACATCGTCCTCTTGATAGCCATCGGGCATCAGCAATCGGTAGCCATGACGCTCGCCCGACGGGTCAACGAAGGTTCTTGGCAGAAACTTCTCTCTCAACACGCTCAAATCCTCCGCCGGCGTTTCGGCAGACGCGGGTTGCGACCTCGCGACCGGCGCAGTGATCAGTGTCGTCAGCAGGGCAAACACCACCATCAAGCGATCGGACATGGGAACCACTCTGAGGGGAGACATACCAACTTAGCGGACTCGATTGCCGTGTCGCGGGTTTACTCGAGCTGGATCTCTTCCTTGACTTTCTGAATGAAGTGAGGCGATTTGCCGCCTTTGCTCAATTCCTCGGCCCGTGCTTCGGCTTCCTTTTGTTGGTCAAACTCGAAAACGGCGACCCGCTTCAAGTTCTGGCTGAAAACGCCCCAGTACAATTTCTTGCGAACATCTTCCGCAGCCTTCGCTTTTCGCGAAGTCGACTTTCGCGCCGCGGTCTTCTTGGCAGGCTTCTTGGGGGCTGCTTTTTCCCGGGCTTCAGCGGCTTCGATCTCGGCGGCTTTGGCTTGGCGACTGACGACCTTACGGGCCATGG
>JBGTCJ010000368.1:0-2936 GCA_041748895.1 Pirellulaceae bacterium | reverse complement strand
GTCAGGCCGTAGAGCTCGTACACCAGTTGGTCGATCTGCCGCTGGATGGCGTTCTCTGCTTGTGAGCCGTTCACCAACAAGAGGCATGTACGACGACTTCAATCGCGTACTTTCGAGGCTTCGGCAGCAAATTGAACATTTACCATTCGGGCAAACGATTCCAGGTGAAACCGAAGGCAGAATTTGAATGCCGGGAGGATTCTACCGGGGACAACCCGCGGATTGCCCTCGGGCGTCTTCACATGTTTGTCAAAGCGCGAATTCACTCGGAACGCAAGGTGGTTCCACCTCTTCTTGAACCATTCATACCACTGGTCGGCTCGAATCGTTTGTACCAGATATTCGTCGCTGAAAACTTCAATGCGCGCATTTTGTCTTGCTGGATCATTAAAATCGGAGATGATATGTTTAGCCCCACTTTCCAGAGAACTGAAATCATACGGGAGAACGATCGCAAAGGTACCCATCGATCCTCTTTCCATCGCGGTCGCCGACACGGGCTCCTCAACTTCGTAATCATAGGTCGTTAACTTGTAACTCTTAGATCCCCAATTATCCGACGATCGGAATCTCAAACAGACTTTTGGGGACTGTAACGGCAGCCCCACACACTTCAATCGAACAACAAACATGATTTGCTGGCCGTATTTAACGTGACCACTAAACGAAGCACTCACGTCATGAAGACGGCAAAGGTGCCGTGTATTTACACGCATGACGCGAAATGCAATAAAAAGGCTGGCCACGCCAGCGAACGAACTGATTGCACCTGCTGTCATCACCCAGTAGTGAAATGCCGTCATTGGATCGTTGCCTCCTCGACGATGGCGATCTCCTCGTCGGTCAGGCCGTAGAGCTCGTACACCAGTTGGTCGATCTGCTGATCCGTCGCGTCGATCTGCCGCTGAATGGCCGTCTTCGCGTGGGCGGTCTTCGCCGCGGCGAACTGCTTGTGAAGGTTTAGCATGCCCTGCACCCAATCGGCCAGTTGCTTGTCCGCGCGTTTGGCAGCCGGCATCCTGACGGGGAACTGCTCAAGGTATTGGCCGAAGAATCGCAGGTATGATTGGCCCGGTCCCTCCAGCGCGGCGCATATTTGGCTGAAGCAGAAGAAAGCCAGGCGGGAGTTCAACACGCCCAGCAGGCGCTGGTCGACCATGGGTATGAAGTACACGGTGTTCGCGCCATAGTACCCGGTGTCGTCAAGAACGAACCGGCAGTTGGTCGCAATGTCAGGAAAAATGATCTTCGGCGACTCAAAATAATCGCGGTAGGCCAGTTGCGGTTGCTGTAATTCGTACCACGCCTGTTTTGTGGCCCGGTTTTCAAGTTGCGCGCGGAACGGACGCAGATGTTCGATGATCGCCGGGTAGTCGGTCATGTCGATGCCGTGATGGGTATAGATCAGATAGTCGTTGGTCGGCTGAATCGCGTAGCGGCGGATACATCTGCCCTGAACGAACGGGCGAATGATCTGGTCGGCCTCGGGATTGGCGGCGAGGATTTCGCGCCGCTTGTCCGCCGAGATCACAAAAGCCTCGGTCAATCCGGAAACGACGCCTCGGCAAACAAGGCCATGCGTAAACTTGGCGAGCGTTTCAGAGGATTCCTGGAGGCGGCGAAGGAGGGCGGATTGTTCCGGTGGGGAAAAGTTCCAGCCATCGGCCGCGATCGCGGCTTTCGGCAGTTCGTAAGCGATCATTTGCCTAACCGTCGCGAGATCGCTGGTGCGTCCTTCGAGCGATAAAAACGCTTCGGCGTCTGGCGGTGGCGAGTACGTGGGTTTCCCGATTGATGTGCCCTTTTCGGTGAGGAGCACAATCGTGCGAACGGTTGCGCCCGGGAAGACGGGAAGCCCCGCAAGATCGACCACTTGATCAATCGCGGCAACGTTGTCGAGCAATTTGACAACCTTTTTCCCGTAGTTGGCCCGAAGGAACTTGTTGGAAACGATCATGCCGAAGCGACCACCATCGCGCAGTAGTTCGTGTTCACGCTCGATGAAGTAGACGTAAAGGTCGCTCCGTTCATCGTGAACGTAATAAGTCGATCGAAGGTATGACTTCAAATCCTTGAAAAGCTCCATGCGGATATACGGCGGATTCCCAATCACCGCATCGAACCCGCCTGTTTGCATGATGTGCTTGAACTCGGCTTTCCAGTCGAACACGTTGATTTTGAGTCGTTGCTCCTCATCGAACATGTCCATTTGTGCATTGTCGTAGAAATCCGGGCCGATGAGCGAGTTGCCGCACTTGATGTTGTCGGCCAGGTCGGGCAGGGCGCGTTCGTGGAAGAGGCGCAGGCCCGCGTCGAGGTTTTCGGCGGTTTCGCCTTCGAGCACCTTGAGCAGAAGCGATAGCTTGGTGACTTCCACGGCCTGGCTGTCGATGTCCACGCCGTGGATGTGCGACAGCAGGATGCGTTTGCGTTCGGCGGTGGTAAGTCTCCATTCACCCGAGGCGTGTTGAAACAGACGCGGGCTTTTGCCTGTTGTGTGCTTCTTTGGTCCGTCATCGACGTACCAGTCGCGGTACCAATCGAGAAGGAACTGGTACGCGCCCAGCAGGAACGAGCCTGAGCCGCAGGCCGGGTCGAGGACGGACAGCGGGCGGGCATCCTTGGCTTTGGAGGGCTGAAAGTTGGCGGTGAGTGCGCCGACTTCCTGCGGGGTTTTGCCTTCGACGAGTTTGCCGACGGTGTGCTTGACGATGTAATCGACGATGTAGGTTGGGGTGTAATAAACGCCGCCGGCTTTGCGGACCTCGGGCTTCTCCTCGACCACAGCGCGGTGGCCGGTGGTCAGGCGGATGACCTTGCCCAGGAACTGCTCATAGACGTGACCGAGGATGTCGGCGGGGAGGACGGAAAACTCGTAGGGGCAATCGGGGTAGTAGAGCCGGCGGAGGATGTCCCTCAGCGGCTTGTCGTCGATG
>JBGTCJ010000367.1:0-8954 GCA_041748895.1 Pirellulaceae bacterium | reverse complement strand
TTGCGGGAATTGCTAGCAGGACAAATCCCGTCCAAGATCCGATCGATTTGGAAAAGAAAATTCCCCTTAGATGCCATTTAGTGGTAGACGGAGCGTCTTCGATCGGTACAATGTGCTGAGACCTGCCGGCTGACGGCTTCTGCCATTCGTCTCGATCCCCCCAGGATGGCGCGTCGGCTGCATTCTTGTTGAAAGAGTGGAGGCGGTAGCACGGGTTTCTCATCTCCAGTGGCTACCGCCTCCATTTTTTTTGTCACCGCTCGAACGCATTCTCGAGCGATTGCTTCAGCTGGTTAGCCAATTCAGGTAAAGTGTTAGTGCGTGTTTGAGCTACGCGCTCTGAACGGCACCGAATCCCCCTCAGCTTCACCCCCCGGACCGAGAGTTTGTTATGCGTAAGGGTTTGTTAATCGCGGCGCTATTCGGCGTCGCCTCGATCGTCTCCCCGGCCGCTCGTGCCGCGGAGACTGGAACACTCAAGGTGCGGTTCGTTTACGCCGGCTCCGCCGTCAAGCCTGCTGCCCTGGTCGTCGACAAGGACGTTGAATTCTGCGGGCGGCATCCGCTGGTCAATGAGCGTTTGCTCGTCAACCCGCAGAACAATGGCATCCAGAACATGGTGATGTACGTCTACACGGGCCGTGGGGGATCGAAGCTTCCGCAGCAGTCCGAGTCCGACAAGACCTACGAGCTGGCGAATGAGAAGTGCCGGTTCGAGCCACGCGTCGTGGTCATGCAAGTCGGCGACACCTTGAAGATCACCAACCCGGATGCGGTCGGTCACAATGCGAATATAAACTTTCTCGTGAACACCGCTCAAAACATCACGATTCCGCCGGGGGCCGAAAAGCTCGTCAAAATTGAGAAGCCAGAACCGGCGCCCATTCCGGTGGTTTGCAACATTCACCCTTGGATGATCGCCCACGTGGTTGCGCTGGACCATCCGTTTGCGGCTGTTACCGATGAAGATGGTGAACTTGAGATCAGCGGTTTGCCCAGCGGTGAGAAGTTGGCGTTTCGACTCAATCATGAGGCGGCCGATGGCGCGCTGAAGGAGATCAAGATTGGTGACGAAACGGTTTCGGTCAGCCGAAATGTGGTCGAATTGATGGTCAAGCCGGGCGTGAACGATTACACGATCACGATCCCCGCCGGTGCCCTGAAGGCAGATTGAGCTTTCCCCTCCATTTCGGATTTTTCAGCCAACCCCATGACCTCCGCGAATCGTCGCATCGTTTTGGGCTTGGCGGTCGGCGTTTTGGCGTTCGCCGGTTGTGATCGGGAGATTTCTCGATTCCCCGAAAATCGATTGCGGGCGACCGTTGTCGCCCTGCGGGAACCGATCGCCGTCGACGCACTTCTGAGCGACATCGGCGACTTGCTCGAGTCCCGCTTCGGGACTCCTGACTCGCCTCAATGGCCTCCCCTGCCGGATGACACCGATGGGTTGGCGAAGTGGCTCGATATCGACTCGCTGCGGCGAGCGGCGGGTGCCGTATCGAGTGATCGATCGGGAGTTCATTTTGGGCTCTACCGCGAGCACTGCGTGATTTGTCATGGCGTTAGTGGGAGTGGAACGGGGCCAGCCGCGGCGATGCAGAACCCGTACCCACGAGACTTTCGCCCTGGCGTCTTCAAGTTCAAGAGCACCGCGAGGGCTGCCCGTCCGACCCGGGAGGATCTGACCCGGGTCTTGGTAGAAGGCATTGCGGGTTCATCGATGCCAACGTTCGCGACTCTCGATCGTGATGACCTCGATGCGCTGGCTCAGTACGTGATTTATCTGTCGATTCGCGGAGAAGCGGAGAGGCGGCTGATCGATTACGCCGCGACGCAGCTCGATTATCTGCCTCAGGACCTCTCCTCGACACGACCGCGACTGACTTTCGCGAGCTTGGCGAGCACCGAGCCGGCGCACCCAGAGGTCGCGGCCGTTGGGCAGGACGTCGATCGGATCCTCCGTGAGATCGTGTCGCGCTGGGTGGGTGCGGGGGCGGCGCGAGTTCAGGTGCCTGAACCGAACCTGCCCTCCGTTGAGCGGGGGAAGGCGATTTTCCATGGGCCGCTTGCAAACTGCGCATCGTGCCACGGTGAGGAAGGCAATGGTCGAGCCACGACGCTCGATTTCGACGACTGGACGAAAGAGTTCACGACACAGCTTGGGATCGCACCATCGAACGACGCGGCGCTCGCGCCGATGCGTCAGGCCGGGGCGTTGCGGCCTCGCCAGATTCACCCGAGGAAATTGAGCTGGGGCGTGATTCATGGCGGTGATGATCCCGAGATGATTTATCGGCGGCTGGTCACGGGGATCGCTGGAACGCCAATGCCCGGCTTGCTAGTTGAAGAAAGCGAGGTTGACGGCGGACCCTCACCGCCGGTCGGGCTGACTCCCGACCAAGTCTGGGATCTTGTGGTGTACGTTCGCCATCTGGCGGGGATTGACGCGAGCCGTTGATCCGAAAGAGTGATCGACGGTCCGCGCGGGGGATCCAACGGCAACAGGAGAATTGGAGATTGAACGTGTCGATGGGCCGTGAAACATCGCGGAAGCTCGGTGCTCTTGTCGGCTTAGCGATTGCTGTGGCGGTGATGAACGGCCTCGGATTCGCCGGCGTGATCCCACTGTTTCTCTTTGGTGTCGGTGGAGCGGTGGGGGGAGGCATGACGGGTGAGCGGCTTTCGGATTGGCGGCGGACGAAATGAATGAATCGCCGGTAGGTACACACGAGCGCGGTACGCCATGGCTTCATCGCTGGGCGGTTGTGATGGTCTGCCTGGTTTGGCCATTGATCTGGGTAGGCGGTTTGGTGACGACCTACGACGCAGGAATGGCGGTACCCGATTGGCCCGGCACTTACGGTTACAACCTGTTTCTCTATCCGTATCAGACATGGATGTTCGGGCCATTCAACCTTTTCATCGAGCATGGCCATCGACTTCTGGGGGCGATCGTCGGGATTTTTGCGATCGGCGCCGTGGCATTGGCGTGGATGCACGAACCCCGGCGGTGGGTGAGGTGGCTTTCGGTCATCGTCCTGGTGGCGGTCATTGGACAGGGGTTGTTGGGGGGAATGCGCGTCGTGCTGGGTGACCGAACTTTGGCGATGGTCCATGGCTGCACGGGCCCGCTGTTTTTTGTGCTTTGTGTCTCGCTGGCGGCGGTAACCGGGCGTTGGTGGTGGTCCGTGGAGAAGGGGGGCGGCGACAGGATCGCCAGTTCGCCGGGTACGGCTGAGCCCTTGCCATGGAGGAGAAGCTTGGCTGTGCTCTGCATCGCCTACCTGCAATTGGTGGTTGGAGCTCAACTGCGGCATGCTCAACCGGCCGGATCGCCGACCGGATTTTCGCATCTGGTGACCACTCATGTGGCGGGCGCTTTCGTTCTGCTGGGGTTGGTTTTTTGGACGGCGTGGCGGATGGGCTGCGGATCAGGTAGCGATCCCGAGGGCAAACCGGTTTCGAGAGCGAAAGCGAGGTGCGGCGATTTGACCCTGTCGCGTCCGGCGTGGCTGCTGGTAGGATTGGTGTCGTTGCAGATCGTGCTCGGTCTGGGAACATGGATTGCCAACTACGGGATTCCCGTCTTCGCACAGGTGGGACCGACGACAGCGTCCTATCTGGTAAAGAGCAAAGCGGTGACGGAGTCTCTGATCACGACGGCCCACATGGCGATGGGTTCGCTGATCTTGGCAATGTCGGCGCTGATTGCGTTGAGATTGGCAAGGCATCTGCAGCACACAAGTCATTGTGGTGGGAGCGTTCGAATTCATGAGTCTTGATGTGATGGTCGTCGACCCGGTCAATTCGGCCGCTTCCCGCGGTGGGCGAATCGCCGCGGTCGTCGTCCCGCGGGCGGATACGCCCGAGTCTCGATCCAGCGAGCGCCCGCTCGCATCATCGGCTCGCCTCGGCCTGGGATCGGGGTTACGTGACTTCGTTGCGCTCACCAAGCCGCGGATTGTCGCCATGATCCTGATCACGACGATCGTTGCGGCGATGGTGGCGTCGGGCGCCATGATGCCGCTACTGAGTTGGTTGCACCTTGTTCTCGGTGTCGGCATGGTCGCGGGCAGTGCGGGGGCGATGAATCAAGTGTGGGAACGAGCGATCGACGGTCGAATGCAGCGAACCTGCCGTCGACCGCTCCCATCGGGACGGATGACGGCTCCGGTGGCCTCCGGTTTTTCGGCGGCGCTGGGCGTCATCGGCACGTTCTACCTGGCTGGGTTTTTCGGTCCGGCACCGGCGGTGATTGGTCTTTTGACATGGGTGTTGTATGTCCCGATCTACACGCCGATGAAGGTTCGCTCCGCTTGGAATACGACCGTGGGCGCGATTTCCGGCGCGTTGCCGATCATGATCGGCTACACGGCGGCGGGCGGGGCGCTCACGGACGTTCGGGGTTGGTTGTTGGTTGGAGTTCTGGTGGCGTGGCAGTACCCTCATTTCATGGCGATCGCTTGGCTCTATCGCCGCCAGTACGCCGAGGCGGGGTTCCGAATGACCACGACGGTCGAACCGACCGGACGGAGTGCTGGGGTGCAAAGCGTGGTGGGGATGATCGTGTTGTCGCTTTGTTCATTGACTTTGGTTGCAACGTCCCCCGGGACCTCGTGGTGGATGGTGTTGATTTGTGGATCGGCCTTGCTTCTTGTCACGCTTCCGATGTTGCGCGCTTCGGTCGCTTTTGCGGTCGATCCCGAGGACGGCAATGCCAGGAAATTACTGCGAGCGTCGTTGCTGCAACTCCCGGCTTCTTTGCTGGTGATCACGATTGCCGCGATGGTCGGCTGAGTGATGGGCAGGTGGCCCAAATCGACTACCGCGAGCGGAGATCGGACGGATGAATCGGGAAGCTGCTGAATTGACCAAGACGTTGGTCACCTGTCGCGACGTTCGCCATCGTTATGGCGATCGCGAGGCGCTACGTGGCGTGTCACTGAGCATGTCGGGCGGTGAAATCTTCGCGTTACTGGGTCCCAACGGCAGTGGCAAGACGACCCTGTTTCGATTGATGAGCACGTTGGTACCGATTCAGGATGGTCGAATTGAGGTCGATGGCATCGATACCGCCCGTGATCCACTAGCGGTACGCGGCCGGATCGGGATCGTGTTTCAGTCGCCAAGTTTGGACAAAAAGTTAACCGTCGATGAGAACATCGCCTGTCAGGGGGCGCTTTACGGCCTGTCGGGCAAGGAACTGCGTCGCCGCCGCGATGAGGTGCTCACCGCGATGCGATTGACCGATCGCCGGGGTGAATTGTGCGAGAAATTGTCGGGCGGTTTGAAGCGGCGTGTGGAGTTGGCCAAAGGGATGTTGCACCATCCCCGTGTGATGCTGCTTGACGAGCCGAGCACGGGACTCGACCCTTCGGCAAGGCTTGACCTCTGGCAGGCGCTTCGCGCAATGAGTGATTCAGGCGTTGCCGTGATCCTCACCACCCACTTACTCGACGAAGCCGATAAATCCGACCGCTTGGCGATCATGGCGGAGGGTGTCGTGATCGCCGAAGGTGCGCCCGAGGCGCTTCGACGCGAAATGGGCGAGGGAATGGTCACGGTGTCCGCGGGGGACTTGGATGCGGTCGAAAGAGTCCTTCGCGACGAGTTGCAGCTTCCGGTCCAACGGGCAGGACATCAATTGCGAATTCGCAGTGACCGAGCCGCGACGTTGGTGCCTCAGCTTGCCGAACGTCTGGGCGATCGGGTCCAATCGATAGCCGTTGGACGTCCCGGGTTAGAAGATGTCTTCATCTCCAAGACGGGGCATCAGTTCTTGTGATCGACCGTTCTTGTCAACCTTGACCTATTAGACTCTGCCAACCGCTCATGCCGACTGCCACCCCCGTTCAAACGCCCGTTTCAGGTCCAAGCCGCTTCGAACAATCGTCGGTGGCGGTGGCTTCGGATGACCCCATGACCCCGAGTGCTGCGCGGTCTGGCGAACCGTTGCCGATGACCCTCGGACTCGCGGCGGCATGGATGCTCGCCAAACGCGAATGGGTCCGCTTTTTCCGTCAGCGCAACCGGGTGATTTCTGCAGTGGTGCAGCCACTGCTATTTTGGTTGCTGTTCGGAACTGGGTTGCGTGGATCTTTCGTCGGCGCCGGTGATCAAAACTTTTTGGAGTATTTTCTTCCGGGAACGATCGCGCTAATTGTTCTGTTCACTGCGATCTTCGCGACGATCTCCGTGATCGAGGATCGCCGCGAGGGTTTCATGCAGTCGGTGTTAGTCGCACCCGTGGGGCGGTGGCCGGTTTTGTTTGGGAAGGTGTTGGGCGGTTCGGCCATCGCTTGGGTTCAGGCGGTCCTCTTTCTCCTGTTGGTGATTTTGTTTGGCGCCGCGCCCCTGACAGCCTCTTTGGCGCCGACACTCTTGCTGCTCGCATTGATGGCAGCCGCGATGTGCGGTTTGGGCATGATCGTCGCGTGGCCGATGGACAGCACGCAAGGATTCCACGCGGTGATGATGTTGGGCCTGATGCCGATGTGGTTGCTCAGCGGTGCTTTCTTCCCGATCCCTGCCATCGGTGGCGACGCGACGGTGGGTCAGTGGGTGCTGGGTGGTATCATGCGGGCCAATCCGCTGAGTTATGCGATGGTCGAGCTTCGCCGATTGATTTACCCGTCGATCGATTTCGCCGCGTACGGCTTCGCTCCCGCGCCCGTGATCTGCTGGAGCGTCACGCTCGGGTTCGCGATTGTGGCGTTGTGGATCGCATGGCGATTGATGCGGGGAAGCCGGCGAGCCGACTTGATTGTTTGATTGGATGGTTTGATTTTAGGAAAAAGCGGAGAGGAAGTGATGAGAATAGGCATTCAGGTGGTCATCATTCTCGTGCTGGGCGTCGGTCTGGGTCTTATCTCTCGCACGTTCAAACCACGTCAGACCGCGGCGGTCGCCGATCGAGTTTACTTCAGCAACGACGGCGTGGTGGATGCCGAAACGGTGACAGAGGATGAACCGTCGATGGCCCCGGATGGTTGGATGAGCGAGTTTTCGTTGATCGAACGAAGCGGGAAGACCGTCACCAGCGACCAGCTCAGGGGAACTCCCTACGTGGTCAGTTTCTTCTTCACGACCTGCCCGAGCATCTGTGTCCAACAAAACCAGAAGGTTCAGGAGTTGCAAAAAGAATTTGAAGACCAGGGGGTCCGCTTCGTTGCCATTTCAGTCGATCCCGAAACGGATACCCCCGAACAGTTGAGAGAGTACGCGGCTCGGTTTGGCGCTGACACCGACCAGTGGTTGTTCCTGACCGGAGATCTCACCTACATTCGCCGAGTCGGCGCCGAGGTCTTCCGCTTGGCCGTGGATGAAAAGTTTCACACCGAAAAATTTGTCCTGGTAGGCGCCGAGGGCCAGATCATTGGCTACTACGCGTGGCCCGAAAAGCGGCAGTTCGACCAACTCAAGTCGGATATCCGAGAGATGGTCAAGGCAGCGGCATGAGTTGGCAACTTTTGTCCGACAACCTTCCTCATGTCACGGCGGGCCTCAATGCGATCGCGACCGTTTTGCTGGTCATGGGTCTCCTCAGGATTAAGGCGGGGAAGGCCCGCGAGCACAAGAAATTCATGTTGGCCGCGCTGACGGTAAGCATGTTGTTTCTCGCCTGTTATCTGTTGCACAAGGTCGCGCTCTATCAGACGATTGGCGAATTCAACAAACGCTTTCCGCAGGTTCAGCAAGGCGTTCCCGCGGCAGCCCGAGCGACCTACTTTGCGATCCTGTTCACGCACTTGCCGCTTGCGATCCTGGTGCCGATCTTGGCGCTGCGGGCGGTCTATTTGGCAATGAAAGGGCGGATCGTTGCGCACAAGCGGTTGGTTCGCTTTGCCTTTCCCATCTGGATGTACGTCTCGGTAACGGGCGTCCTGGTTTACTTGATGCTCTACCAGCTTTATGCGGTGTGACGACCGATCACGACTAACGCTGTCTGAAAAGGGGTCAGACCCTCTCCGAACACGCCGTTTTTGAGAGTATTTCGTGTTTTGTCCAAAGGGTCAGACCCCTTTTCAGACAGAAGCTAGCGGCCGGATCGTGTCATCACAAATTGTCCGCGATCCTGTTTTGAGAAATAGTTGGCAACGAAATGGCATTCATCGGCCCAACCGGTGAAGTGGAACGTACCGAACAGTCGCCCGAGGTAATGACTGCCTGCCAGCAGCACGCGATCGCCATCGTAGCCGGTGACGTGAAGCGTGGCCGTGTAGCGGAACGGGATCAAGCCGAAGAATCGACCCGAAAAGTCGACCCGATAAGTGAGCGGATCGATGGGGCAGAACTGGGCGTTCATCGGGCCCTTGTGGCCCGTTGTAAGACTGGTCCAGCGGCCACGCCAGAGTCCACCAAGGTGTTGGGGCTGGGCGACATCGAAGGCCGTGTCGCTGGCGCCCAATAGGCGAACCTCCGCGGTACCCGCTGCACCTGACTGGCAAACCGAGGCGAGCAATAGCGAGGCCAGCAGGAAGATCCGCCGAAGGGGTTGTTGGTCAAACATGAGCGGGTTGGTGAAGAAGGGTTAAAAAGTGCCTGGCGAAAGTGCCTAAGTGATCGAAACGCGCCGCCAGGGTCAGTCGGAGGTTTCACGCAGCAATTCGCATGACTGGACCACTTCCATTCCCGCGGTAAATGTGTTCAGTCCCCAGGTGTTTGTCGCCACTGGGACATTGACGCTGACCGCGATTCGGTCGGGCACTTGGTTGACAGTGATCACGGCTCCGTAGCCGACCCCCGCGATCGTCAGCATGTTGAGCGCTTCGGCCTCAGCGTCGGCCGCGGTGCCGCCGGGAACGATCGCGGCGCGGGCTCCCTCGTAGGCCGCGTTGGCGGCGGTGTGCCGAAGAAAATTGAGCTGCGTGATTTCGATCGCCCCGATGAAGAAGAGCAAAATGACCGGCGTCACGAACGCGAACTCAACCGCAGCGGCACCCTCGCGAGTCTCT
>JBGTCJ010000366.1:0-6328 GCA_041748895.1 Pirellulaceae bacterium | reverse complement strand
CGTGTTTCAACAGCAGATCGAGCGGGGCGGGCCAATCACGATCACCGATCCGCGAATGACCCGCTTCTTCATGTCCATCCCTGAGGCCGCGCAATTGGTTATGCAGGCCGCGGCGATGTGCGAGGGCGGCGAAGTCTTTGTCCTTGACATGGGTGAACCGCTATCGATCGTCCAGCTCGCGGAGGATCTGGTCAGCCTGAGTGGATTGCCGCCGGGGAGCATCGAATTCGAGTTCGTCGGGGTGCGCCCAGGCGAGAAACTAACGGAAGAACTCTACTTCGATGACGAAACCACGATTCCCACATCGCATGTCAAGGTTCGCGCGGCTCGGCCCGCGGAAGGCGACGACGATGACCTGTTGCTGGAGGTTTCTTCGTTGCTCGCGCTGGCCGACGACGAGCATGACGAAAGGGTCCGTCATGGATTGATGCGATTGGTGAGACGGGATCCATCGCCCGTGCCTGCCGCGTGGCTACGATGCTCAGCATAATAGACTCGACCCGATCGCCGCTGGTCGCTTGCGCTCCGCAGACCGGGACCTCCCGCGCCCGGAGACTCCCGTGCTGAAGTCGCCGTCGGCCTCAAACCCGATTCGAGTCCTTCATCTCGTCACTTGGCTCAACCCCGGTGGCATCGAACAGTGGCTGCTCGGATTCATTAAGGCCAATTTGGGCGGCAATGTCGCCATGGAGGTCTGTTGCCGAATGCCCGATGCCGGTCGCATGGCTGAAGAACTGATCGCGGAAGGGGTCCGGGTGAGTTGTTGTCCGATGTTGCCCAACCCTCTCACCTACCGGCGACGCTTGTGCGAAATCATTCGGCGATTCGATGCCGACATAGTGCACAACCATTTGGGCGCCACCTCGCTACTAGCCGTCCACGCCGCCAAACGATCCGGATGCCGAATTGTATCCACCTTCCACAGTCCGGCGTTCGATCCCCAGTCGCAATGGACCAAGAAACCCGTCGTCAAGTGGCTCCGTGCGCGGTTCGCGGCGAGAAGTCTCACCTATGCCATTGAGCAATCCGATTTAGTTACCGGGGTCTCCCAATCCGTCCTCGACGCGATCCCCGATTGGTCAGCAAACACTTCACCCTCAGGGGATCGGTTCCGGGTCACCTATCTCGGAATCCCACACCGCGAACCCCCCGTCGATTGCCCCGCTTCGATTCGGGAACGGGCGGGGTGGCCTGACGATGCTCCCCTTGTCGTCAAGTTGGGACGGCTTTCCGCGGAGAAAAATCCTCTCGCGTGCCTCGACATCTTTCGACACGTACTCCGGCAAGTCCCCGCGGCGAGGATGGCGTTCATCGGTGATGGCCCGCTCGCCCACACAGTTCGTCGAAGACTCGAAGAGACTGGGCTCACCGACCAGGTTGCGTTACTCGGCTACCGCCCCGACGCGATGCAATTGCTCGCTCAGTCCAACCTGCTGTTGCATCCATCGAAGTACGAGGGCTTTGGTCTTGCGGTTGCCGAGGCCGCGTCGCTCGGGGTTCCGGCGGTCACTTCAGACGCGCCAGGGCTTCGCGAAGCTGTCATCCACGGGAAGACCGGATTCATCCATTGCACGGATGATTTGGAGGGCATGGCGGCGAGCGTCATCCGCCTCCTGACCGAGCGAGATCTTCACGCAGCCTTTGCGTCACAGGCAAAGCTTCACGCTAAGAATCGATTCTCGCCAGCTGTCTGTCAAAGGGACATGATTTCTCTTTATGAATGGGTTTTAGGTCGAGATTCCGCGTGAAACGTGCCGCCGGCTTCCGCGCCCCATCGGTCATCCACGATCTTAAAGGTACGCTTCACGTAAGATAGGTGACCGCGCACCGTCGCAAAAAGAAAATCATGCGAAGCAAACCCGATCGATTCACCAGGTGGGCACAGAATCGAACTTCCACGCTGGCGTCCGATACCGCTGTGAACAAGATGGATGTGATGGGCTTACTTCGATGTTCGTTGACGGCAGCTTCGTCGTTTGCGATCTCGGTCTGTGTCTTGTCGCAGGGAGGCTGTTCTCGAGTTCCTCGTGCCGAGGCCAACCGACAACCTGCGGCCGTCGAGGTCGCGGTAGCTCTCCCTTTGGTCCAGCCGATCGTTGAATGGGATCAGTTCACCGGGCGGCTCGAACCCATCGAGTTTGTGGAAGTCCGCGCGAAGGTCACGGGTTACCTGGTGGAATTGCACTTTTCCGAGGGGCAAATCGTAAGCGAGGGAGACCTGCTGCTGGAGATCGATCCCCGGCCCTTCGAGTCTGAACTGCGGAGAGCGATGGCCGGCTTGGCCGAGGCGAATGCTCGCGTCGAGGAGGCGCGCGCCAACTTGGTTCGCGTACGCGCAGAGAAATCGCAGTCCGAGACCAGTTTGCGGCTTCGCGCCCAGCAACTCGATCGCGCCAGGCAACTCAGTGCCAACAATGCGATCGCTCGTGAAGACGTCGAGATTCGAGAGTCCGAGTACCTGAGGGCTGAGGCGGATATCCTCGCCGCCGACGCCGCCATCGAAGCGTTCCAAGCAGCAATTGCCACGGCACTAGCCGGCGTGGAGACAGCCCAATCCAATGTCCAAACGGCTAAGCTCAACGTGTCGTACACCCAGGTCACGGCGCCTGTCGATGGTCGGATCGGTCGTCGAGATGTGACCGTCGGAAACCTGGTGACGGGCGGCACCTCGCTCGGCACCTTGTTGACGACCATCGTATCGATCGACCCGATTCATGTCAGCTTTGATGCCGATGAACAGTCTCACCTCAAGTACACACGGTTGGCCAATAACGGATCGAGGGAGAGTTCCCGCGAAGTTAAGAATCCGGTCTTCATGGCGCTCGTCGATGAGCAGGGATATCCACACCAGGGTCACATGGATTTTGTCGACAACCGCATCGACCCGCGGACCGGGACGATTCGCGGGCGTGCGATTTTCCCCAACCCCGACGGACTGCTGACGCCCGGCCTCTTCGCTCGGGTTCGGATTCCAGGATCGGGGCGATACGAGGCGGTCATGATTCCCGACGTCGCGATTCTCAGCGACCAAAGTGATCGATTTGTGTATGTCGTCAACGATCTGGAGAAGGTCGAGCGTCGACTGGTTCGGACCGGGTCGATGCACAACGGCCTGAGGGTGATCAGGGACGGGCTCGGCGCCACAGATCGGGTTGTGGTCAGTGGTACACAGAGGGTCTTTCCCGGCACGGAGGTCACACCCATCGAACAAGTGATCCGACCCACCCGCGACGACGGGTTGCCCGATGACTATCACCCCGTCAGCGAAGAGGAATGGTTGACGCTCAGGCGCAGTCGCCAATCCAAGCCGCCGACATTCCGTAGTGACGCGGAAAGCGAGCTCGGCGCGGCGTCTGGCACGGACGAGTCGGTCAAGGAACCGGCGGCGGGAGAGCCCCAGTGAAACTGCCGCATTTTTTTATTGACCGCCCTATCTTTGCGACCGTCCTTTCGCTCGTGATCGTTCTGGTTGGTGTGCTCGGGTATTTTTCGCTGCCGGTCGCTCAATACCCGGAGATCGCGCTCCCGACGATCGTGGTCAGCACGAGTTACCCGGGTGCCAGTCCCGAGACCATTTCCGAAACGGTCGCAACGCCGCTCGAGCAAGAAATCAATGGCGTCGAGGGCATGCTCTACATGGAATCGCAGGCGACTGCGGACGGGGCGCTGAGCGTGACGGTCACATTCGCGCTGGGCACAGACATCGACCTGGCGCAAGTGCTGGTGCAAAATCGCGTGGCGGTGGCAGAGCCTCGGTTGCCCGAGGAGGTGCGTCGTGTCGGGGTGGTCACTCGCAAGTCATCGCCCGACCTGATGATGGTCGTGCATCTCATCTCTCCCGATGGGACCCGCGACCAGCTCTACATCGGAAATTACGCTTACCTTCAGATGCGCGACCGTCTGTCTCGATTGCAGGGCGTCGGCGACCTCAGAATCTTCGGCGCCAGCGAATACAGCATGCGAATCTGGCTCGACGTCGATCGCTTGGCGACGCTCGAACTGACCCCCGGAGACACGGTCGCCGCGCTTCGTGAACAGAACATTCAGGTCGCCGCCGGATCGATCGGTAGGCCGCCTTCGAGTGAAACCAATGACGGCTTCCAGATCAATGTCATCACGCAGGGCCGGTTTCGAGAGCCTGAAGAATTCGGTGAGACGATCATCAAGTCGGGTGAGGAGGGACGGATCGTTCGGCTCCGCGATGTCGCTCGAATCGAATTGGGTGCCAGCGATTACTCGGTGAGAAGCTTTCTCGATGGCCAAAAAGCGATCGGGCTCGGTGTCTTTCAAAGGCCAGGAACCAACGCGATCACGACCGCGACCGAGGTGCTCGATACGGTCGAAGAGTTGTCGAAGCAATTCCCACCGGGAATGTCCTACCGAGTTGTGTACAACCCGACCGCATTTGTTGAAGAGTCGATTTCGGAGGTGTTCGTCACGCTTTGGCAGGCGGGATTATTGGTCGTCCTCACCGTCTTCTTATTTCTTCAAAACTGGCGGTCGACCTTGATTCCCGTGATCGCGATTCCGATTTCGTTGATCGGTACCTTCGCGGTCATGAGCTTGATCGGGTTTAGCCTGAACAGCCTCTCCCTGTTTGGGCTCGTGCTAGCCATCGGCATCGTTGTGGATGACGCGATCGTTGTGGTCGAATCGGTCGAACGCATGCTCAGCCACGGGCATTCTCCCCGGGAAGCGACCCGCAAGGCGATGGATCAGATTTCTTCAGCCCTCATCGCGACGACTTTGGTATTGATCGCTGTCTTCGTACCCACCGCATTTATCGCCGGAATCAGCGGACAATTTTACCGGCAATTCGCTTTGACCATCGCGGCTTCGACGGCGATCAGCACGGTCGTGTCGCTGACACTGACGCCCGCCATGTGTTCTTGGTTGTTGCGGCCACCCAACGAGCCTGCAAGTGGTCGCGGGTTCCGAATGGGTTTGCCGCTAGAATGGTTTTTCGCACGGTTCAACCGGGCGTTTGATTGGATCGGAGAGCGTTACGCTCGGGCGGTCGGCCGAGTCCTTCGCGTCTCCTGGCTGATGTTGATCGCTTACGTCGGCTTGCTCGGACTCGCCGCGCTCGGATTCTCACGCGTCCCAACCGGCTTCATTCCGCCGCAGGACAAAGGTTACTTCATCGTCGCGGTGCAGCTACCCGATGGCGCTTCGCTCGATCGTACCGAGGCGGTCACCCTCCGCTTGGCTGAAATCGCCAAGCAAACACCGGGTGTCGCCAACGCTGTCGCGATCGTCGGTTTCTCTGGTGCGACCAGGACAAACAACTCGAACACGGCGGCGGTGTTCACGATTTTGGAGGACGCACGAGTACGGGCACAAGAGCGTTTGGGAGCCGATGTGATTCTTGCGGATTTGAGGAGCCGCGTTTCGGAGGTAAAGGAGGGCTCGGCGTTCGTCATCCCTCCTCCTCCGGTGCCCGGGATCGGAACCGGCGGTGGGTTCAAAATGCAGTTGCAGGACCGCGGTGGGGCGGGGCTGTTGGCATTGCAGGAGGTCTCCCAACGGATGGTCACCGAGGCTAACCAGGTTCCCGGGCTAGTCCAGGTGTTCACGAACTTCCGGACTTCCACACCCCGCGTGTATGCCGACATCGATCGCACGAAGGTCAGAATATTGGACGTGCCCATCGCGAATGTGTTCGAGACTTTGCAGATCTATTTGGGGTCGAACTACGTCAACGACTTCAATTTCCTCGGCCGAACCTACCGGGTTACGGCGCAGGCTGATGCCGCATTTCGGGACGACGTCGACGACATCGCGAGGTTGAGGACCAGGAGCAATCAAGGGGCGATCGTTCCGTTGGGGTCGCTCGTGACACTCACGCAGACGACGGCACCCGACCGCGTCGTCCGATTTAACCTGTACCCCGCCGCTGACATCAACGGCGACACAATTCCCGGCTTCAGCTCCGGACAGGCGATTGTCGCGATGGAACGTTTGGCATCCGAAATCCTGCCACCCGGTTTCGCCTTCGAGTGGACCGATTTGACCTACCAACAGATCGCCGCTGGGAACACGGCGATTTACATATTTCCGCTTTCGGTCCTATTCGTCTTTTTGGCTTTGGCGGCACAGTACGAAAGCTGGGTCCTGCCGCTCGCCGTGATTCTCATCGTTCCGCTCGGATTGCTTTGGGCGATAGCGGGCGTTTGGCTTCGAGGGATGGACAACAACATCCTGACGCAGATCGGCTTCATCGTGCTGGTCGGGTTGGCATGTAAAAATGCCATCTTGATCGTCGAATTTGCGAAGTCCGAGGAAGACTCCGGTAAGAACCGATTTGACGCGGCGGTTGAAGCCTGTC
>JBGTCJ010000365.1:0-8575 GCA_041748895.1 Pirellulaceae bacterium | reverse complement strand
CCTCGAGGAAAAAGAGGTCGCCCGAGGTGCGGCGGATTTCGCCGTCGGAACCAAAATCTTCCGCCCAAAAGTGGTAGGCCAGCAATTGATCCGGTTTTGCACTCAGCGATTCCATATCGATCAGGTGTTCAATACGCCGCATTTCCTGACGAGCGATTGATTCTTCGAGAACCCGTTCCTGGGACTCACCATCGGCGAGCGTCCACTGAATGCCAACACGATGAACACCAAAATCGTCTTTCACCGAAAGGGTCGTGGGGAATTCCTCCAGCGGCGACACTTCGCCATCGCCGCCATTGATCATCTTCATGTCAGGCGGGCTGTTCAGGACGGCTCGAGCGATCAACTCGGTCGACTCCTTATTTGTTCGCCCCTCGGAATCGATCAAACGAAGGGTCCATCGAACGCTACTCCGCAGCTCGTGGTCGAACCGCCAGAGGTTTTGCTGCGCGTCGACCAGCTCGAGTGACATCGATTCGCCCTCGGCCGGCACCAATTCCGCCGTCTCGACCGATTTGTTGAGCTTCACTTCCCACCGAATTTGACTACCCTCGACCGCCGAGACGCGGACGGTGTCATCCACTTTGCGAGTCGGAAGCTGTGTGTAGGCGGGATAGTCGATCGTCGCATCGGCCCGAACCATCGTTGGATACTCGAAGACTCGGATATCGAACGATTCACTCTGCCACTGCGATGTTTCGACGCGGTACTCGGTATCGACATCGATCGCCGAGAGGTAGCCGCTCATCAATGGGTCGTTGAGGCTCTGTCGCATCGGATACCGACGCAGCCCATCGATCGTTTCGCACACCAATTCCGCTTCCCGCGGCACCGTTTCAGCCGAGGCGAAGCGGGCGCTGATGACCAACCCACTGCCCCGCTCGACCTCGGTATCGCCCGGCTCGATCTTGACCCGAGCGGTCGGCAGGACCGTCCCGAGCGAAGTCGCCGCCAATCCCATGGCCCGCGGTGACGGCGTTCGCGCGAGCAAAACCAGCATCACCACCAAAACCATCATCGACAACGAACCGGTGAGGCGACTGAGCCACCACTGCGACGCTGGAATGGCATCGGTCCAGAGGTTGACGCGACCATGCCGCTGTGCCTCGCTAATCAGACGCTGTTGGAGGTAACCGAGCGCCGGCGCCGGCGAGCCGGCGGGGCCCCCAGTGCCGTGGACCCGGGCATCCGAACCGCCATGGACTCTGGGTGCGGGTAACTGCGAAACCGCGGTCAACAGTTTCTGTTGCAGGGAGGGAAACCTCGCCTCGATCAACCGCGCGATCTCGACCGGGTCGCGAAACGTTCGCCGTGCGAGAATGCTGGCCGCGGCCATGCCGATCAACGCGACCAACAGGAGCAGCCAGGCAACGAGGGTTCCACCCAGCTCTCCGCCGCGGACGGCGAAATAGAACAGCCAACTCACCAGTGAAAGCAGACCCGCCCAAACGGCCATCGCCCACCACCAATGGAGACTCTGCCGCGCCCGAGCGACTGGCTTCAGCTGGTCCAACAACGACTGGTGGCCTTCAAACATCTTTGGCATCGCCCTTGGTTCGAGACAAAAACCCACCCAACCAGGTTTCCATTCCCACCAGCCCGAGCACGGCCACGAGGAGCCACTGCCATCCTCGCTGGCGACTTTCCAGCTCGACATCTCGCAGCTGACGCTGATGGGCCAGCGCCCGCTCGCGACTCGCCGCATCTGCGGCACCATCCAACTTCACGCCCATCGCTTCCCACTGATCATCAGCAATCCTATCGATCAGGCTCTCTTTCGGATCGAGATTGACCGCAAACCGCCATCGGCGCGCGTCGTCCACCAATTCGTAAACTCCAGGCGCATCGATTTGCTTGGCATCGGCGAGAGTTCTGTACGACACCTCTTCCCCAGTGGGGCGACGAACCGTCGCCGTCGCCGAAGGTGGCCATGGCAATGGGTCGCCCACGATCCGATCCGTGAGCGAAGATTCGTCGCGCCTACCCACGTCAAGGAAGCTGACCATCAGCGGTACAAACTTCGTGGAGAGTGCAAGTTGGCCGTCGCGCGGATGCCAACCGGCAGTCAATACCCACAATCGACCTTCGCCCACCATTCGTTCGAGCAGGGCGGGCGACCCGTCGTCGAACGTCGCGAGTGACTTGAAGCCCTCGGGCACTCCCTCGATGGATCGATGGGCCCAAAACCGGATTCGCGAAAAATCATTGAACTTGGGATCAGCCAAAGGCGAGAACAGTGGGTGGCCAAAATCGATCCTTGACCACATCGCGTAGTCCTTCACGGCGGCCTCGACAATCTTCAGCTCACCACGTTTGGTATCGTCTGATTCGATTCGATCGGCCAAAGTTGCCAAGCCCCCTCCGGACACCGCCGCCTCGACGACTTGATCGAACACGTACACGACACGCCCACCCGACCTCAGAAAGGATGTGACTTGGTCCAACTGTTCGGGCATCATGCGGCTGGCGTGCGAGTCGGCTATCACGAGTAGCGCAACAGCGTCCGGTGCGAGTTGAGGTAACGGTTCAGAAAGTGGCACGAATCTGGGCGTGATCGACCTCGAAGCATCACTCAGAGGTGCTCGCGAGAGGTAATAAAAAAGGCTGTCACGAGGGTCCTGAGCATCCTGTTCGCCGCCCAGGATAAGAACCGTCATCTCAAGGCGCTCCGGAGTGACCACGTAGCGAACGTTATCGAAATCGTGATCATCACCGCTAAGGATCAACGCTCTCACCGAGCCAGAGGGTCGAGGCATTTGGACCACCCTCGACTCTCCGGGAGGCACCTGGACTGACTCGCTGACAACCGCGGCACCGCCGCTGACTTTGGGGGGCAGTTCGCCGGACTCCTCGTCCCACGACAAAGTGAAGTCGGCTCGCTGCGATGCCGCCGCGTTGGTGACGCGGACGCGAGTTCGGCGTTGGCCAAGTTCCGCATCGTCCTGGCCGACGACATCCTCGGCCTGCTGCAGAATCGTGGCGTAGGCATTGCTCGAGGCTGTCGGCACGACTGGCCTCAGCGAAAGTCGTATCGTTTCGGGCCATGCGAACGATCGCAGCGCCTCGGGGTTGCCGCCCGATTGAAGGTCGCTGATCAATACCAACTGCGTCTTCATGGCAGAGGGATCGCCCGCCGAAGAAACCGCGTCCCACGAGTCGCCGTCGAGCTCGCCATCGATCGGGATCATGGCATCCGTTGAAACCACCGACGATTCGCCGGCCAAGTCAGCCGCCAATTGAAACACTGGGCCAAAACGCGTCGGTCGCCAGGTAGGCTCCAACGCTTCGATGATCGACCGAACTGCCGCCAACCGAGCCTGAGGCGTCAAGCGGGCGCTTTCGTCGAACCCCATCAGAACGTCGGGATGTGAATTGAACTCGACGATCGCAAGAGAATCTGCATCGGATAGCTCGGCCAACACCTCCTCGACGTGCCCGATCGCTTGCTGCCAAAGCCCTGCCCGACGCATGCTGGCGCTCGTATCGATCAGCACCATGACACGACGGGCCTCTTCGACCACATCGGCCGTTTCGTTGCTCCGCAAAAAGGGCCGGCTGAAGGCAAGCGCGAGCATCATCAAGGCCAGGGCGCGAATCAACAGTAGCGGCCAGTGATCGAGTCGGCTCCGCCGAGTCAATGTCGGTGGCGATGGGCGGAGGAACAAAAGCGAACTGACCGCCGTCCGGCCACGCGGTTGCCGCCGGATCAGGTGAAACAGGATCGGCAGTCCGATTGCGAGCGCCCCAAGAGCATAGAACGGTGCCAAAAAACTCATTGCCGGCCCCCCGAAGCGCTCGCGGTGCGAACGGGCCGCGCGCCGCGTCTCTGTCGACGCTGCTGGTTGGCGATGATGTGAGCGAGTGCCGATTCGAGCGGATCGCTGGTCGCGAGCGAGTAGAAATCGACCCCGAGCGAATCACAAATCGTTACCAGTTCATCACGATGCCGCGCAAACGCCGACGCGTAGTCTCGCTTTGCGGCCTCGGGATCCAGATAAATCTCGCGACCCGATTCGATGTCAAACACGATCCCCGGTGACGAAATCGCCAACTCCAACTCGGCCGGATCGAGCGTCCGCAGGATCATCACCTCATGGCCTCGCGAACGAAGGTAGCCGAGGTTGATCTGAAGCGATTCGAGCGGCACAAGGAGATCGGAGATCAGAATTACCAGTCCACGCTTCGCGATCAACCTCGCCAGTTGTTGCAGCGGCGCGATCAGGTCGGTCGACGTTCCTCCCGTGGGACGCGACAACCGTGCCATCAACGTTCTGAGGTGACCGGGTCGCTGCCGCGCCGGCAAGAAATCACCCGCGGCTTCGTCGAACGTCATCAACCCGACGCTGTCGCGATGCAGCGTCAAATACCACGCGAGCGTTGCGGCAAGCGTCTGCGCGTACTGGATCTTCGTGTACTCGAGCGACCCAAAACCCATCGATTGGCTCTGATCCAGCATCAGATAACAACGTCGATTGGTTTCGTCCTCAAATCGCTTGATGAAGAATCGATCCGTCCTCGCGTACAGTTTCCAATCGAGGCCACGCGGATCGTCACCGACGCTGTAGGGCCGATACTCACTGAACTCGACCGATGCGCCGTGGAAGGGGCTGCGATGCAACCCGTTGTAGAACCCCTCAACGACCGCTTTTGCCCGAAGCGGCAAGTGCTTGATCCGCATGATCGCGCCCGGATCGATCGATGCCGAGTCGGTGTGGCCAGCTTCGATCGTTGCGGCAGTCCGCGACCGGCGATCGACCAAATCGGTTGCTTCGCTTGGCGGGCCAGTGGGCATCACGTCTCCCCGTCGGCGTCAACGTGTTGCAGCAGTCGATCGATGATCGCATCGACCCCAATGCCCTCGGCTTCGGCCCGGTAGCTCGGCAAGATGCGATGCCTCAGGGTCGGTCGCGCCAAGGCATCGATATCGTCAAACGAAACGTGCGCGGCACCGCGAAGCAGCGCACGTGCTTTGCCACCGAGAACCATCGTCTGTGCGGCCCGCAAACCCGCGCCCCAATTGACCCACTGGTTGATAAACTCGGGTGAGCCTTCGCGGTGGGGTCGACTGGCCGTTGCCAAGGCCACGGCCCGCATCGCTACGTCACGCGCGATCGGCACCCTCCGCACGATCTCATGAAACCGCAGCACGTCTTCGCCCGTGAACAGCGGTTGGATCGCTTCGGGTCGGTCCGCTGTGGTCCGCATCACGACGGCCAATTCCTCCTCAACGGGTAGGTAATCGATCAAGACATTGAACATGAACCGATCGAGTTGGGCCTCGGGCAAAGGGTACGTCCCCTCCATCTCGATCGGGTTCTGAGTGGCCAGCACGAAGAACGGCTCTTCGAGTTCGAATCGCCTCCCGCCCGCCGTCACCTGGTGCTCCTGCATCGCCTCGAGCAGCGCCGCCTGCGTCTTGGGTGGAGTGCGGTTGATCTCATCGGCAAGGATCACATTGGCAAATATCGGCCCTTTCACAAATTGCATGGTCCGGTGACCGTCGCCGGTGTCTTCGAGAATCTCCGTCCCCGTGATGTCCGCAGGCATCAAGTCGGGCGTGAACTGAATCCGCTGGAACTTGAGGTGAAAGATCTGTGAAACGCTTCGGACCAAAAGTGTCTTCGCCAACCCCGGCGCGCCAGTAATCAAACAGTGGCCGCCGGCGATCAAGCAGATCAACAATTGCTCGATCACGTCGGACTGACCGACAATCACCTTGGAAAGCTCCGACTCAATGCGGCGTCGCCCCTCGCGAATCTGATCGACCACCTCGGCCTCATCCTCCAGCGACAACATCAGGTTACTCATCGGCAATTCGGCTCGCGGTTGGAAAACAGGTGGCTGGAAGGGATGCTGTCGATCGCAGGGAAAGGGGATCCGTCGGTGCGCGGGACCTCAATGGGTCATGGCGTAAGTGACAATGTTGATGCCCATCGGGTACGCCTTCTTGACGGAGAATTCCTCAAAGTACCACTTATTCTCCCCCTCGCGTTCCCAACCATCACCAAGATCCGTGTTGTGGCAGATGAAGACCATGATTCGCCCCTCATCGTCGTAGAGGGCGCGGTAATGCGGGGTCCGCGTATCGCTGCCGTCTCGCGCGTATTCCCAGGTGATCAATTCACCGTCGGGGCCGATCCGGGCATTGTTGATCGCGGGAATCTGCGGCTTCTCTTTGATGTCGTAGACGCAGTGGAAAATCTCGTGAGAGATCGGCACCTCGGTCGGCGTTCGATCTGGGAAAACGCGAGCCAACTCGCGTCGCAAGTTTTCGTACTGATCGTCACCCCAGAAATCGTCCACCATCAGAAAGCCACCGTTGAGCAGGTAGCGACGCAGCGACTGCACCTCCGGCTCGCTGAAGTAAAGCGACCCCGGCTCGATCATGTAGAGGAATGGGTAGTCAAACAATCGATCGTCCGTCAAATCGAGGATGATCGGATTGGGGTTGACCTTGAGCGAAGTCAACTGCTGCAACCTCAATGAGAAATTGAGGTCGCTGTCCGGGTAGTCCGTTGCCCAACTCCCTCCGCCACGCCCATAGGAGTTGTATCGAACCCGAACGAAGGTAAAGAGATCACCCGCAAACCGAGCGTCGGTATCCCACGTCGGCACGCCGCGACGGTCGACGGAGATGTCATCGAATCGCCTCCACCCTCGCTGAGCGAGGGCCGACCCGGCTAGCGTCACGAGCACAACCAGACCGATAGCGATCGACGATTTGTTCCGGAGCCGCTTGATCATGGGGTCGACGTGGGAATGGAAGGAAGGTCGGACTCGGACGCGCCAGAAACTTTTTCGTCGGCGCCTTCAACGATCTCGAGCAGCAGCCGATGAGCTTCCCGGTACCTCGGCGCTTCCTCCAGCGCCATCACCACATGTCGTCTAGCCTGTTGGGGATCGCCGAGCTTCGCCGACGCCTTGGCCAAGCGGAAGTGTACCGATGCCGGATCGATCGGGTCCAATCGCCAGAGCGACCGAAGCGATGCAACCGCCGCGGCATGCTCATCGAGCCGTTCGGAGGCCGCCGCCAGGGCCTCGTGCCCTTTCTCCAGCAGCGGCTGGATGGCGAGATATCGCTGGGCCAAATCGAAAACGAGTCGCCAATCCTCGTCTTGTCGAGCCAGCTCGATGCGGCGATCGAGCATCGCCAAAGAGTCGCTTGACAAAGCCATAATTTCATCGAGCCGATCGCGTTCCTCCGGCTCGCGCCCGAGCGCCCGATATGCCGCGGCGAGCCCGTGCAATGGATCACCGGCGGAACCCGTGACAACGCCCAAGCTCCTGAGCCTTTCCAGAAATTCGATCGCCTCTTCCCACTGTTGCGACGCGATCGCGCGATCGGCCAAAAGCCGCAGCGTGGCGACGTGGTTGGGATGCTCCGACAACCAACCGCGCAATCCATCGACGTCCTTGGCGTCGGGCATCCCCTCGCGAGACCAATCACCCTCGCTGGCGTAGCTGACCGCCAATTCGCGGGCGTGCTCGGCAAACGCTTGATCGAGCCGCTCGAGTGAACCAACGTTTCGGGCCAAGGCGTCGTGAATGGACAGTCCGTCGCCCAAATCGACCAAAAGCCGATTGAGCGAGTCAAACCCGTGCTGCTCGATCAGAAACTCAACCACCAGGGCCGATTGGTAGTAGGCGAATTGTAGGTGAACCGGCGAAGGCGGCTGAAGGAAGGCGCTGCTGAGACGGCTAACAGGCGTCAACGCATCGTCAAGCAGCATTTCACGGTAAACCGGTGTGATCGTTTGACCCCAGGTGGGATCGCGCTGCCGCTCCTCGTAAACCGAAATCCCCTCGCTGAGCCATCGTGGCATTCGATTCTTCGTCTTCTCAAGGGTTACCGCATGGCAGAACTCATGCCACAAGACCGCTTGCCAATTCGCCGGTGATTCGCCTTGCGACGCGGGGCTATTCGCGGTGATCAAACGCCCGAAACAAACACCCAAGAAACCCGCTCCACCGGGTACGCCAAAGGTGCGTATCGCGAAGTCCTTCTGCTGCGGGAAAATCTCCACCACGATCGGCGCATCGGCCGCCACTTCGTACTTTTCGCAAAGCACGCGTTTGGCATCGGTCAGGAGCGTCAACACGGCGTCACCGTAGATCTCGGCTTCGCGCGGGTCCATCCGCACGTGCACCCCATCGGAGCGAAGCGTGCTGAAACGATTCAATCGGTCCTGAAGTGTGGTTAGGTTGTGGGCGATGACGTTGTACGGATCGCGATCCGATACGGCCTTAGCTAACTCCCAACCGACTTCATCCTGTCCCGTTCGCAGCAGGTCCTGAGCAAGCTGGAAGCTGGCGGCCGTGTGCCGCGAATCAAACGTGAGCGCACGCCGCTGATAGGCGGCACCCTCGTTGAACCGGTAATTCTGCGACAACTTTGTGCCGATCAAATGATCGACTTCGGGGGAGTCCTTCGATGTGCTCAGAGCCGCAGCGCGCATCAGCGCCTCGCCTTCGAAGTTACCTCGAAGGTGAGCGATCGCGGCCAGATACGCCCAAGCCAAAGGATGATGCGGATTGGTTTGCAAAACCTTCGATAGGATGGACTCGGCCTCGCCGA
>JBGTCJ010000364.1:0-4531 GCA_041748895.1 Pirellulaceae bacterium | reverse complement strand
GTTTGGGCGGCGCCGAGCAAATCACGGCCCGCGATTCCCGCGGGGATCGTCGCCACTTGAATTGGCGTCGGTGTGTCGTAGCCGCCGTCACGAACGGCGCGCAACAAGGGCGCGGAAAGCCCTAGGGCATCAAAACTCATTTCTTCTGGTCTCGTGGGAGAGTCCCAGGACCAATTCGGTGTCGAAGCAAACCGCACCGACTTACAAAACCCAATGAACCTGGCGATGTTCAACAATCGCTTGATTGACGATCGGAACTCACAAACCATAGCATCGCGGTCGCGTTACGTCTAGCTCGAATGGGGAACTATTGAGTGACTGTGTCGATTCATCAGCTCACGCGCGGTCCGCACGGACACATCCTTGCCAATCGCGCCTGCTGGACTTGCGACGGTCAATCGCTGCTTTTCGACACCCGCGAGGACGAAACGCAGTTCACCGCCGATCAAATTGAGCGCGTTCATCTCGACGGTACGGTGGAGTCCGTTTATGCGTCGTCCGATGGAGCTCGGTGCGGTGTGCCAACTTGCAGCCCCATCGACGATCAGTACGTCTTTCTCGAGGGGCCCGGACCGATTCCTGACTCTCTTGTCGACATCGATCGCAATTGGCCCTACACCGCTTGGCATCGACAGGGAAAGATTGGCAGGCTGGCCGAAGCCGGAAAGGTCCAAACGCTGGACGCTCGAGACATCGTGCCACCGTTTACGCCCGGCGCGCTACGGGGCGGAACTCATCTGCATGTTTTCAGCGGAGATGCGACACTCGTCGCCAGCACGTACGAGGATCATGTCCTTGCCGAGCTCGAGCAGACCGGTGAATGGCGGGCTGATCGGAATCGACGTGTGGTCGCCGTCAGCCGTGTGGGACAGTCGGTTACGGTTCCGCGGACACACCCAAGAAACCACGATGGCGTTTCCTTCACGACCGTGGTGACCGAAGTCCACGACGCCCCAAGACGCGGCAGCGATCAAATCTGTCGTGCCTGCTCGGAGGCCTGGGTCGGATCGGCCGGCTACCTTCGTGCGGACGGAAAACCGATTCACCATGCGCTCGCGTTTCAGGGGGTGGTTGTGGATGCGGGAGGGCATCCGGTTCCGGAATTGTTTATCTGTGACTTGCCCGATCGATTTGACGACGGCTTGCAGGACGATTTTCGCATCGTCGGAACGCCGCGATCGCGTCCGGGGGTTCCGAGTGGGGTAGTTCAGCGACGATTGACGTACACGACAGGCCGCCCCTTCCCAGGTTTGGCGGGGCCGAGACACTGGGCCGTGAGTGCGCCCGATGGCTCTCGAATTGGCTTCTTCATGCGAGACGCGGATGGTCGAGTGGCGTTTTGGACCATTTCCCCTCACGGCGGCGATCCGGTACGTATCACCGGCGATGCTCCCGAGCCAACGTCGGCATTTAGTTGGCACCCCGATGGATCCGGTGTTACCTACGTCGCCGATGGGCGAGTGCAATTTGTTCGTTTAGCC
Source organism: Pirellulaceae bacterium (assembly GCA_041748895.1). Classification (GTDB taxonomy): domain Bacteria; phylum Planctomycetota; class Planctomycetia; order Pirellulales; family Pirellulaceae; genus UBA6163. Next base: position 3,050 of record JBGTCJ010000364.1, on the reverse strand, counting down.
GACGGCGTTTGCAAGCCATTAACGCCCCCCGTCGCTCCCGGTGCACGCCGGCCGTCGGGCCACGGCCCGCGTCACCACGCCTGCGTCTTTTCCCCCAATGGCAAGCAAATCGCTTTTATGATGCCTGCGGAACTTGAGGGTCATTGGTTTGATCAGCTGTATCTGGTGGAGCTTCACTGATTCGCGTGTGTCGGGCGCGATCGATGAGAAACATCGGGAGGATGAACAGCGTCGCCGCCCAGGTGAGTGTCACCCATGGCGTCGTGTTGACGCTCGGCCACAAAGCCGCGTCGTGGAGCCAAGCCCAGAAGACCAGTTGGAATGTCAACACCGGCGGAAACGCGATCGCCAGCCGCGCCAGCGGATCGTTGGGCGAGGCGACCCAGTGCGGCAAGCACATTGCCACGATCAAGGCGACCGCAACCACGGGCACGACCGCATGCCATCCGACCACGATCGCGATCACGACGACCAACACCATCAGGTCCAATAGGCGCGTGGTCGCACCCCCACGGGGATCGAATTTCGGGTCGGCCGCAGGGAACAGCTTTCGGCCCACAATTCGGGCAACGAGGACGCCGACGGCGACGGACGTCAACAATCGCATCAACGCGTTGAGATAGTCACCCTCCGCCCTCCACGTCGGCGACTCGGTTACCGTCCAGGGAACCACCGCAAGTGCCGGGTGAATGATCATCGGCAACGCCGCGAACGTGAGCGCCCAAAGTGTCAGCGGTCTGGGTAGCGGGATGCCGTCGCGACGTACCAAGGCGAGCGACCAGAGACCCGCGATCGTGACCATGTGATAGCAGAGAATGATCAGGACCTCGGCTGTGAAAAAGGGGCTCCATAGCGCGGTGATGCGTCCAAAGCGCTGGGGCCAAAATGGTAGGTTCGTGCCGCCGAGGTAGAACAGCGTCATGCCGATCGCTGCGATCGATAGTCCGACGGCCGCCTCCACGATCGGGTATCGCGGAGAGATCGCGAGCCCGCAAGTTCGACAGCGTCCTCCCAAGACGATCCATCCGAAGACAGGCCAGTTATCGTGCCATGCAATTCGTGTGGCGCACCAAGGACAGTGCGAATGCCCATTGATGCTTCCTCCTCGCGGAACGCGCCACGCGACCACGTTCAGAAAGCTGCCCACCGACGATCCGATGAAAAAAAACCAGGCGGCGATCGTCGCGTCGACCGCTCGAGACACCCACACATCGGCGAAACCGACAAACGGTTCGCGTGCGGCTTGGATCGCCGCGGCGATGACCACGTAACCGGTCGCCGCCGCGGCAAGCGTGAGGACGCAGCCCACCAAACGAGTGCGACGCGTACCGCAGCGAAGTGGTTTTCGGTGGCTTGGGAAAAGGCTCAAGTGACGATGGCCTGAGAATGGGCGGCGACTGGGGGCCGAGGCGGAGATCATCATCGGCGCTCCGGTGCCAATCGCCAACCACCACTGGTGATGGACGCATGGGTCGCTCATCCGGGCGGACCGACAAACGCGTCACACTGATCTTGACGCTTCACGATCGGGAACCTTAACCACGGGTTCGGAAATCGAGAGTGGCCCCCGTCTCGAATTTGCGGATCACGCGGATTGACTGGACTGGGGCCGGCTGGATGGCCGATGGAAAAGAGGGCGCCGAAAAGGAATCTCGGAACGCTGTCCTCGAAGCGTTGCTCGCGTCGAATTGTTTCCTCCGATGGAATCGCACGGATGCCTAACCAAGTGAATCCCAGTTCCCGCCCGGGACACCGGCCTTCCCCGGGGTGTAGTCTTCGAATGACCGGCCCGCGTTTCCGCTGGCAGCTCTTGGTTTGTGTGTCGGTACTGACGGGCGCCTGCGGGTGCCGTTCGTCGGTGCCAAGACTCAATATGTTTAGCTTCAAGAAGGAGCCCTCGCCCGAGGCGCTGGCCGGCATCGGCCCTACCACCACCTATCCGATTTCGCCTTCCGCAGCGGTACCCGCCGAAGCGATCGCTTCGGTCGCCGGCGGTACGGCGGCGCCCAGCGGTGTCAAGCCGCAAACCACGAGCATTGCGGGCTATCCGATGTCCTCGGGAAATCCGGCCGCGCCGCCCTCGACCTCGGCTGGCCAGCCGACCAATTTCGCGGCGGCCTCGGCAAACGGCTTCTATGGGACGCCCGACGCCAATTCCGCCACTTCGGCCGGATACGCGTCGCTCGGCAACCTTCCAGGGGCCAATCCGTCGCAAAATCCATCCGCGGGAGCGCCCGGTTCGGTGTCACCTGCCTCGGCCGTGAGCAGCGGTTCCCCCGCGATCCCCGCGTACGCCCAATCATCCACGCCTCAGTCGCCACCGCGGTCTACGGCGCTCCCGGCTGGTGCACCTAATCCGGTAGGAACGTCGGCGATCTCGGCCAGTTACCCGATGCCGGGGTATTCACCCACGGCGTCTGGCACTCCCGTAACCGGGAATACCGCGACGTCGTCTGCCTCGCCGACGGGAGGTGCGTTTGCGCTACCGCCGACGATCCCCTCGACGTCGTCAACGGCAGCCACCGCGTCGAGCGGCGGATTTGCGATTCCTTCCGGAGACGCGGCCCCGACAGCATCGGCCTATCAGGCATCTTCCGCGGCTCCTTCCTTTCCGGCGTCGACCTCGCCGGTCGCTCCGTCGTCCGGCGCAGCAACGGGCGGATACCGACCCGGAAGCACCGCGGGCGCATCGGGCTACCCGGGTTCGGGCGTCATTCCCGATGGCGGTGATGGATCGTTTTATCGTTAGCCAGTCACCAGACGATTCGTCGTCCGTCAAAAACAGGTCCCTCGATGCACGTTCGTCGATAATCCCACGGGGTACCCTCCTCGTCCGAGCGGATCTTCGCGACGCAGGAAAAGCAAATGCCGATGCCACATGCCATCGGCGTCTCCATCGAGACTTGGCACCCGATCGATCGCGCGGCACAGACTTCGCTCACCTTCTCCATCATGACTTCGGGGCCGCAACAGGCGACGTGAACTCGTCCGAAGGGTTGGCCCGAATCAAGCAGTGTCGCCAATCGATCGGGGACGCGGCCGTGATAACC
>JBGTCJ010000363.1:0-4891 GCA_041748895.1 Pirellulaceae bacterium | reverse complement strand
GGCCTTCGCCGAAGGTCGTCAAAACGGAGAGCATCAAGCTTTCGAAAAAACTCGCCACCGATGCCGCGAGCGTGGCCGAGGCGCTCGATGAGCGAGGGGCATGGGTCGAAGTTGGGCGGATGCGGACGTATGGTGAGGATGATCCAACACGACGCGTGATCGACAGCAAGACGTTCATCCAAAATGCACGCATTTTGGCACGGTATGCGGCGGCCCGTTAGCATCACTCGATGGCAATTTCGTAAGTCAGCGCGCCGATTGCTTGGCCTGAGGGGACATCGGCATAGTTGTCGTGGCACATCACGCATTTGGACATCACGACAGGGATCGGCGTGGCCGCTTGTAGTATCGCGCGACCGTCTCGGATCGTGGTTTGGTCGACATAATCCTTCCCCGCCACCAACTGCGAGATCGCGGATTTTTCAAATTCCGAAATGGCGACATTCTCCCCGTCGTACGGATCTCCGGTGGCATCAACGAGGCGCACGTGGTGCCAATCGTTTTCTTTCGCTACCTCAAACAACTTTTTGAACGCGGTGCCCGCGGGCATGTCGGACTCTTCGGTAACGAAGTGCGTGGTCACCAGTACGATTGCATTCTTGTAGATTCCGTCGAGGATCTTGATCTGCTTTCGCGTCCGGGCCAGCGCGTCGGGGTCAATACTCTGCGCCGAAGCGATCGTGCTGAGCGAGATGGTCAAGGTGAGAAACGCCACCGTCGCTGGGGAGAGGAACCGATTCATCGTCTTGCCTGGGGTTTCTTTTTGTCAGAAGGGGAGGAAGGTGAAAGGTGGACCAACGGTTTACCGGTCGTGACGACATCGGCGAGCCGAACCGAGTTGAGATATTCACTTTGCAATCGCTCGGCCTCAGCCAGAACGCCACGCAACCGACAGTTCGGTTGCAACACGCACACCGTTTGACTCGCACGGACGCATTCGAGCAGTTCCATAGAACCCTCGAACCTGCGGATCACATCCCCCAGCGAAATCTCGTCGGGCGACTTGGCCAGTTCCAGACCGCCGCCAATGCCGCGCACGCTGCGGATGTAACCCTCGCGAGCCAACCGCTGGGCGACCTTGGCCAAATGGTCCTTCGAGATCTGAAAGAAACTCGCGATGTCGGGAATCGTCGCCCGTTCGTCGACGCTCGCCAGGTACATCAGAATCCGCAGGCCGTAGTCGGTGTGAAGTCCGAGTCGCATGTTAAAACAATCTAAAGAGGTACGCAATATACGTGTTTGCAGGATAGTCGGCTTTTTCACCGACGTCCAACGTGCCGCGAGACTCGTTTGCCGATCGCCCCCGGGGCAACGCGCGGATCCCCCCGCGTCGGTATCGTTTGGGTTAACCTAGGGGACGCGCAAAAAGTCGCGTCCAACCCGCCCTCATCACTCCCGAGATGAACCATGAACACTTTTTCACGCGTCGCCCCGAATCGTCGTCAGTTTCTTCGCAGCGGTTCGGTCGCGGGTGCGTCGCTGATCCTGGCTGGGACGCAGGCATCGGGCCAAGTGATCGGTGCCAACGATCGTTTTCGAATTGCGGTAGTTGGTGTCAACGGCCGAGGTAGGTCTCACATTAGCGGTTTTTCGTCGCTGGACAATGTCGAGCTCGCGTATTTGGTTGACCCCGATTCGCGGACGCTCGCTGGTGCGCTTCAGAAAGTCAACTCGACTCCAGCCGGCGGGTCTTGCATCGGTGTGGCCGACATTCGACGGGTTCTCGACGACAAGACTGTCGACGCGATTTCGATTGCAACGCCGAATCATTGGCACTCTCTGATGACGATTTGGGGCGCGCAGGCGGGCAAACACGTCTACGTGGAAAAGCCGCTCAGCCACGATGTTGCCGAAGGGCGCGTCGCTGTTGAAGCCCAAAAGAAGTATGGCGTCGTGATCCAGCACGGGACACAAAGCCGGAGCAGTGCCACCATCGCGGGTCTCCACGAGGCGATTCAGGCAGGAAAGTTTGGGCGACTCAAGATTTCGTACGGGTATTGTTGCAAGCCGCGAGCGGGTATCGGGTTCAAACCCACGGCTGCGCCGCCCGAAAATTTGGACTGGGACCTTTGGCGCGGTCCGGCGGATGTCGACGCGTATCACGCCAATCTCGTCCACTACAACTGGCACTGGTTTTGGAAAACCGGAAATGGTGACCTCAACAATCAGGGGACACATCAACTCGATGTTGCTCGGTGGGCGCTCGACACCGATGTCACCCATCCAACTCGTGTGATGGCGCTGGGCGGCCGATTCCAGTGGGATGATCAGGGGGAAACGCCTAACACGATGATGGGAATCGCCGAGTACCCGAACGGCCAGTACGTTTTTTTCAACGTCCGCAACGTCAACCACTCGGGCTACGAGAAGCAAGTCGAGAATGAGTATTACTTCGAGGACGGTGGACGGATCGTCGGGGGTAAGTATTTTTCGGCGGGCAGCACCCAAGGCGAAAAGGTCTCGGTGCCCGCGGGCAAAGTCACGCCCGGCGGCAACTGGGGCAGCTTTGTGGCAGCGTGTCGTGCGGGCGATCCGGAGATGGCCAATGGGAATGTGGTCGATGCCCATCACGGCTGCGTTTTAGGACATTTGATGAACAACTCGTACCGACTCGGCGAGACCGCACCCTTCAATCTCAAAGCAGGACGGTTCGGTGATAATCGCGATGCGTACGAGCACTTCGAGCGACTGCATGCGAGCATTCGTGACGGGGCCGGTATTCCCGAAGACGGGAACCAGTACACCGTTGGCCCCTGGTTGACTTTTGACCCGGCCACAGAGACCCACGTTTCGGATAGGGCAGACGAAGCGAACCAGCTACTGAAGGACGCCAACCGTCAGGGTTTTGAGGTACCGGACGCGGCGAACGTTTAGCCGCCCTCACTGGGTGAGAGGGTTCAACGTGGCCGCTTTGGTGAAAACTCGTCGAGGATCGAATGAGGTCCACGGTCGGCTTCGAAGACATGAAGGTTAAATCGCTCCGCCAGTTCGGCGAAAACCTTGATCCCGCGAACACTGTTGCCTTTGACATCGAGTCTTGGCGAATACGTGCCGATTCCCACCTTACCGGGTACGACCGCGACGATCCCACCGCCGACTCCGCTTTTGGCCGGGATCCCAACTCGGTACGCCCACTCTCCGGCGTAGTCGTACATGCCGCACGTGTGCATCACGCTGAGAAGATCCTTGACGTAGCCAGCCTCGATGGCTCGCTCGCCCGTGATCGGGTTGATGCCTTGGTTGGCCAAGGTCGCGCCCATCACGGCCAGGTCATGGCAGTTCACGAGGAGGCTGCACTGCTGGAAATAGAGATCGAGCGTCTCCTCTAGCCCATTGCTCACCATGTCGAAATTGAGCATCAGGTGAGCGATCGCGCGGTTGCGGTGCCCGGTGGCCCGTTCCGAGGCGAAGACCGAACTATTGAGGTGGACCGGGCGTCCACAATAGCGACTAAAGGTATCGATCATACGGGTCACGCGTTCGGGGAAATCTTTGCCCCGAACCAGATCGGCCGCTGCGATCGCCCCGGCGTTGATCATCGGATTGAAGGGGCGGTTCGACGATTGGTCGAGCGTGATCGAGTTGAACGCCTCGCCAATCGGTTGAACGCCGATTTTGGATAGCACGTGTTCTCGGCCATGATCCTCCAGTCCAATCCCGAACACGAATGGCTTGGATGCGGATTGGATCGTGAATGGCTCGTCGGAATCACCCACATCGACCGACTGCCCCGTGACCGAAACGACCGAGATTCCAAATGAGTCGGGGTTCGCCTTGGCCAACTCGGGAATGTAGTTGGCGACCGCGCCCTCATGGACAACCTTGTATTTCGCGTGAAGCGCCCGCAACGTATCGCGAAGTGGCGATGCCGCCGACTGCATCTTCGCCAGCAAGGCACTGAGGTGTGAATCAGACTCGTTCGACATTTAGCGATCCGGAGGGCTTGTCCATGAGAACACTGGCAACAGATAGCAGTTCCCGGGTGAATGGGTGATCCGGGTGTCGATTGATAAAGATCCCATTGCTCGCTAACCGCACGATCTCATGATTCAGCGGCAACATCCCCACGATTCGCGCGTCGTACGCTTCTTCGACTTTTTTCTTGAGCGTTTCTCGGTCCATGCCCGGTGGGATTTTGTTGAGCAGCAAAAGGGGGTGTTGCACGCCGAGTCGCCGCGCCAATTCGAGCGTGACCGAGGTTCCCTGAAAGTCTTGGCTATCTGGACGCAGAATAAGGACCAACAGGTCCGAAATCACGATCGATAGGAGCGTTTCCTCATTGACCCCGGGATGGGTATCGATCAACAAATAATCGAGCTCCAGCTCAGAGACCAATCGCTTGAACCCATCGTTGAGCAGCCCGACGTCGTATCCCTCCCGCACCACACGTCCAATCTCACCGCTCTTGATGCTTGCGGGAATGAGAAACAGGCGCGGCCGCTGAGTGCCATCGTCGACCGTACCGATCGACGTCGTGCTGACGTCGTAGGCAGCCTTTTCGATCCCGCATTTCCCGTAAAGGAAATCGTTCAGGGTGTACCGAACACGATCTTCACCGACTTGGAAAAGTACGTGGACACCCGGTGACTGAATGTCCGTATCCACGATACCGACTCGGTTCCCTCCGCGGGCGATCGCCACCGCCAGATTGGCGACCGTGTTTGATTTGCCCGTCCCTCCGCGAAAGGAATGAACGGATATGATCTTGGCCACTAGAGGCGCTCCCTGAAAATCATCCGTTCTCCTAGAGTGTGCACGCAAAACACCGATTCAATGTGTGTGTGAAGTAACTTGCCGGACCTCAAGAGCCTTCCCGCGCGGGAGACCCAAGATTGGCCTGCGATCCGAGGTTCGCCTGACGAAGCCGCTGAGCTTCTTCACGAAGCCTGCG
>JBGTCJ010000362.1:0-5953 GCA_041748895.1 Pirellulaceae bacterium | reverse complement strand
ATCGAGCCCTCGACTCTTTACCCTCCCTGGGGACATAACGCGTGTTGCGTCGGTCGCTCTGGCTTGAGTATCGTCGGCCGTAGCCGCAAAATGGAACGCCGCAGAGCGTTTCTTCACCAGGTTTGAGGGTCCGTGTGATGTTAACCGATCGGGCGTCCGTCGCTCGCCTGCTCGTCCTGTGGATCGTATCGATCGCCATCGCCGATGGTGTGTCGGCCCAGTTTCAGCTCCCTTATTCCGCCAACGATTCGCTTTCACTCGGCGATCCTGCCACATCGACCGGGTTCCCACCGGTCTCGGCGTCGGCCGGCTCGCGCGCCTTCGATGAAGACGACCTCTCCGATCTCACGCCGGAAGAACGGATCAATGTGGCCGTCTACGAACAATGCCACCGCTCGGTCGTTCACATCGAGACCCGCGGTGTCGAGGAATCGTTGTTCCTACGTTCGACCAGTGAGGGGAGCGGTTCAGGTTCAATCTGGGACTCACAGGGGCACATCCTCACCAACTACCACGTGGTCAAAGGGGCTCAGCAATTGGTCGTGACGCTTCACGATGGCAAGCAGTTCGATGCGACGCTGGTCGGTGATGACGTCGCCAATGACATCGCCGTGGTTAGGATTGAAGCCGACGCCGACGTGCTGCACCCGATCCGCTTGGGACGCAGCGAACGTTTGCGAGTCGGCCAGCGGGTATTTGCGCTCGGGAGCCCCCTGGGGCTCGAGCAGACGATGACCGTCGGCGTGGTCAGCAGCCTCAACCGGTCGATCCCTAGCCTCTCCAAGCGGATGATGAAGTCGATCATTCAAATTGACGCCGCGCTCAACCGAGGCAACTCGGGTGGTCCCCTGATGAATAGCCGCGGCGAGTTGATCGGCATGAACACGGCGATCGCCAGCCGAATCGGCGAGAACAGTGGAATCGGTTTCGCGATCCCCTCGGCAACGATCGCGCGGATCGTTCCCCAGCTGATTCAATTCGGAAAGGTCAAGCGGCCGACGGTCGGCATCGAATCGATTGCCGAAACCGAGCAGGGTCTGTTGATCGTGTCGCTCGAACCCGGTGGGCCTGCCGAACGTGCCGGTCTGCAAGGTGTCAAAATTGTTCGCCGCCGCACGGTTCTGGGCGAGCTCATCCGGCGAGATTACTCCGCCGCCGACCTCCTGCTCGAAATCGATGGCCAGAAAATGAAAACGGCCGATGACCTGCTTTCGTCGATCGAGAGCCGCAACGCGGGCGAGACGGTGATGATGACGATCCGACGCGGCGCCGAGACGGTTCGGGTTGCGGTCCGCTTGGTGCTTGAAGAACCGATCCGCCGGCCCTGAACAGACCCGAAATCGGGACTCGCCGCGGTCGATTTAGCCCCTGATCAATTGCTCGCAGAATTCCCCTTCGTTGATCGTCGGGCGTTCGGGCCGTCCCTGGTGCATGTAGGTCAATTGCAGATTGCCGAGTCCCATCAAATGCAGGATCGAAGCGTGAAAATCGTGGATGTGCAATCGCGTTTCGGTTGCCCTTAGACCAAGCTCATCGGTCGCTCCGATCGTCTGCCCGCCTTGGACGCCACCTCCGGCCATCCACATCGTGAAGCCCGTTGGGTTATGGTCTCGCCCGTGCCCCTTTTCGGACATCGGCGTTCTTCCAAACTCACCACCCCAAATCACCAAAGTCTCGTCGAGCAATCCTCGGGCTTTGAGGTCCTTCAGCAACGCCGCGACCGGTTGGTCCATCTGACGACAGAGCTCGGTGTGGTTGGCCTCGATCCCCGAATGCGCATCCCATTTGCTACCGGCACCGTGATAAATCTGCACGAAGCGAACTCCGCTCTCGGACAGTCTTCGCGCCAATAGACACAACCGTCCCATGGTTGCGGTCTGTTTGTTGTCCAACCCATACATCCGCGTGGTAGCTTCGCTTTCACGCGACAGGTCGACCGTTCCGGGAGCCTCGGCCTGCATCCGAAAGCCGAGTTCGTAACTTGCGATCCGCGCCTCGAGTTCGGTCTGCTCGGGGTACTGAGCCGCATACGATCGGTTGAGCTGGTTGAGATAATCGACTTTAGAAAGCTGACGCTTCGGGGAGATCCCCTCGGGGGGATAAAGATTCGCGATCGGATCGCCACTTTCTTGAAAACGAATCCCCTGATACGCCGCCGGCATGAATCCGGCACCCCAGTTACGCGGTCCGTTAACGACCTGAGAGCGGTTGTCTTGCATCACGACATACGCCGGTAGGTCTGAATTTTCCGATCCCAAGCCGTAGCTGACCCAACTTCCCAGCGAAGGACGCCCTCCCAAAATGGAACCGGTGTTCATCTGGCAAACACCCGCGGAATGGTTGATCCCGTCGCTCCAACAAGAACGGATGACTGCCAAATCGTCAGCGCAGGTGGCGGTGTGCGGCAACCAATCGGAGATCCACGTTCCGCCCTCGCCGTACTGACTCCAGGATCGCTTGCACTCCAGCAGTGGCGATCGCGATTCCCCCCTCGCCGTGATCACGTCCCCGAAGCTATCGGGCAGCGTTTGGCCGGCCAACCGATTGAGCAGTGGTTTGGGGTCGAACAGATCGATATGGCTCGGTCCACCCTCCATGAATAGGAAAATCGCTCTCTTGGCCCGAGGACGAAAATGGGGGCCAGATAACGCACCACCGGCCTGCGATAACAACGCATCACGGTTCGATTGCACGGCGGGCGTCGCACCGGCCTGGTCGGCCAATATTCCCGCTAGCGCCACGGCACCAAAGCCACCGCCGCTGCGGATCAGAAATTCTCGTCGCGATCGAGGGATCGAGACATGCGGTACGCGGGCTCTATTCATGGTACGTAGAGAAATTCGTTGGAATTGAGAATCGCATGGCTCAAATCGACCACCGCCAAGCGGACAGGGTCGATCGCCGAGCCCCGCTTTGACGTGCTCGTCAAATTCATTTCATGCGGCGAACTGTCGCGATCAACGCCCGGTTCGAGCTCAAACCGCCAATATCCGACGGTGTCGGGCGAAACGGCCTCGCGGGTGAAGAGCAATTCGTGTTCGGTTAGGGGTCGCGTGGTCAAGCGAATATCATCGACGAGCCCGTCGAAAGACCCGTTGGCGTCGAGGCCACGTCCGCCGATGACCAGCGGCAGATCGTTTTCCCAACCGCCGACCAAATCGTGCGTGACCGACGCATACAACAACGGTTCATCGTCGTTGGAAACATCCTTGAGATAGAAATTCACTTCGCCGGACGATGACGACGTGGCGAGTTTGACGACCGCAGCCGCGTAATACGGCTTGTTCATCTCGATGTGATGGTCAGAGAAGATCGCGGCTTCGCCAAACGACCCATCAACGCGCTGGCCCCACAACTGCAGCACCATCGTTTGCGGTTTGCGCCGCGAACCCTTGCCGGTCAAACCAAACGCCCACCCGGGCGTGCCCGATTTGCCCGACCACTTGGAAACGAGTGTTCGGACGCTGGCCGACTCATCGATCGATCGCGCCTGGAAATAACCTTCGACCGAAAAGTTCGCGACGTTCAAAAGTGGGTTATGAGGAACTCGCATGGCGCCCTCGGGACGGTCGGGGGAAACCGACACGGCCTGCCCCTCACGGTACGCGATCCGCCCAATGATCCGATCGTTCGACGCCGCGGCCTCGCTCCCATCGGCGATCGCCGCAGAATGCATCCGAACGAACTCCATCGCACCGCTGAGTTCGTCAGGGTCTGGCTGGCGGCCATAGGCCAAATGCCAGAGATGGATGATGGCCGACTGGATCGAGTCCTCGTCGTCTCCACCCGCACGCGACAACACGCGATCGGCCAGCGTTTCCGCATGCCGTAGCATTTCGGGGCTGTTGATCATCAACAGCGATTGAACGGGAGTCGTCGTTGTGTGCCTCGAGGACTCGCTCGCGAAAAAGGCCGGAATGTCAAAAACGTCGAGCAGCGCATCGCGGTGGTTCCGCATCACTCGGGTGAAGATCGATCGACGAGGGATGTCGCTCATCACCCCCTCGCCACCGCTCGCTTCGCGAAGCTCGCCCGATACGGCGAGGATCGCATCGCGTATCTGCTCGGCGTCGAGCCGCCTCGTCCCGCCCCGCCAGTAATGATCATTCGCCGGGTCGACCAACTGCTGGGCCGTCCTCCGCGGGTGCGATGCCGATTGGCGATAGGTCTCCGAGAGCACGATCCGCCGATGCAACGACTTCACGCTCCATCCCTCTCGTAGAAACTCGCTGGTCAGCCAATCAAGCAATTCGGGGTGCGTCGGTGTGCCACCCAGTTTGCCAAAGTCGCTGGCGTTGGGTGCCAGCCCCCGGCCAAAATGGTATTGCCATATTCGGTTCACGATCACCCGAGTGGAGAGCGGGTTGTCGCTGCGTGTGAGCCACTTCGCCAACTCGGACCTGCGACCCGTCGATGGAGTCAATGGGATCGGGGTGACTGTGGCCTCGGATGGATCGAGCAGCGTCAAAAATCCCGGCTCGACCGCCTCCCTGGACCGCTTTGGGACGAACGTTTGAGGTGCCTCAGCATGCGCGTCGCGAATCACGTGCGCGATTGGCAGTGGCTCTGGGCGAAGCGAATCGAAACCGCTGAGTTCCTTTCGCAGTCGCAGCAAGCTCTCTTTGTCATCGCCCTTGATCGACGAATCGAGTCGCTGGTGTTCGAACTCGACCTGCCGATTGACCAAATACGTGATCTGCCTTTGGGCCGCAGTCTGATGGTCCCACGGCGTTCGCGCGATGGCCTGAATGTCGAGCGGAAACTTCTCCACGGCTGCGCGCTGCGCCTTGGCAAGGTAGCGGGCCTCAATCGCCTCGATCTGCTCAACGATGGGTTTCGTCGCGGCCTCCCACTTCGCCATCTGCTCGGCATGCTCTCGCCGGGCCGCTTCGGTCGCGATGAGCTCATCGACCGGAATCATCGGTGCGAAGAACGCCTGAAGCCGAAAGTAGTCCCGCTGCAAGATCGGATCGAATTTGTGATCGTGACACTTGGCACACTGCATCCCCAATCCCAAAAAGACGTCACCCGTGGTGTCTGTCACGTCCTGAAGGATGTTGTTCCACTGGGTGACGGCATCTCGACTGTTGTACTCGTAGATCCAGTGTCTTAGGAAACCGGTCGCCACAAGCGCCGCGGGATCCCCGGGGAACAACTCATCGCCGGCAATCTGCTCCTGAACAAAGCGGTCGTAGGGCTTGTCCTGATTGAGTGAGTCAATCACGTAGTCTCGGTACCGCCAGGCATGCGGCCGGTAGAAATCGGCACGATACCCGTCCGAGTCGGCATAGCGAACCAAGTCAAGCCAATGCCTTGCCCAGCGCTCGCCGTACCTCGAGTCATTCAGCAGTCGATCAACCAAGCGTTGATAGCCCGCTTCCGACGCGTCGCTGACAAAGACCGCCACTTCCTCAGGCGTCGGCGGCAATCCGATCAAATCGAAGTAGAGCCTGCGAACAATCTGCGTCGCCCCGGCCCGCGGCGCGGGTTCCAAACCCCGCTCGCTCATGGAAGCATAAATGAAGGCATCAATCGGGTTGGACTGCCAAGCCAGCGGCGCGTCGGGAACTGGCGGAATCTCTGCCGCGACCACCGGTTGAAACGCCCACCAGGCACGGTCTTCATCGCTAATTTTGTGATCATTGCCCCGCGTCACTGCCATGACCTCGCTGCCATCCTGCCCCGGCCAAGGAGCTCCCATGGCAACCCAGCGGGCAAGCGTTTCGATGTCTTCGTCCGCGAGCTTGCCGCTCGGAGGCATCTCGTACGTTTCGTAACGCACGGCCTCCAGCATCAGACTCGACGCATGGTCGGCGAGATCAATCGATGGTCCCGATTCGCCGCCCGCGAGGATCGACGCGAGAGAATCGAGTCTCAAATCACCCTTCTGCTTCTGCTCGCCATGGCACGTCCAACAATGCTCGGCCAAGAGCGGTCGCACTTTCGCTTCGAA
>JBGTCJ010000361.1:0-7606 GCA_041748895.1 Pirellulaceae bacterium | reverse complement strand
CGCCGGTCACGTTGCGTCCCGCGATCATCCGCCTTCCGGCGGGTGTCGCCTCAAAAGCTTGCGCCGTATGCCACGATTGTCCAGCGTCCATCCACGCCTGCCTCAACTGCTCGTTGTTGCCGCCGCCCAGGTGAAAGAGCTTCCCGAACGCATGCGTCTGCCAGCCAGCCTGCTTGCAGAGCTGTGGCATCGTCACGATGTCCGGCAGCGATTCGCGCAGACGAGTGTCATTGCGAGTGATCCCCGTCTGCTCCGCGCGGAGCCCAGACATCATGCTGCTGCGGCTTGCATTGCACACCGGATATTGAACATAAGCCCGTTCGAACGTCGTTCCACGCTCTTTCAGGCGGTCGAGGTTCGGCATCCTCACGACCTCTTGGCTGAATGCCCCGCCAAAGTCGCGCAGATCGTCCACCATGATGAGAAGGACGTTGGGCGTTTGCGATCGGCGAACCTCCGCGGCGCTGACAGGTGCAACGATCGGAACCAGCGGCAGACAGGCCAGGGCGGGTGCTGCTGCGATGATCGTGATGATGAGCATTCTCATGATTGGCCGGGGATTCTAGGGGGAGACGAGAAGTCCGTGGGTGTCTGTCATGGCGATCTCAATCCTCCTTCGCGCCGGTCTTGTCATACGCTTTTGGCAGTTTGCTATTCCATGCTTCAGCCTGAGCGCGAAGGGATTTCACCACATCGGCATGCTGTGTCGCCCCGTTTACCGACTCGGCGGGGTCCGCCTCGACATCATACAGCTCAGGTTCGGCGCCGCGCCTGCCGAGATGCAGCTTCCATTGGTCGAGGCGGATGGCCACCTCGGCGCCAGGACTGCTGGTTTTCCAAAGCAGCGGCTTGCTTCGGACATGCGGCGTCTGTCCCAGCCAAGCGGCGAGGGTGTCTTCGCCATCAAAGTCCGCCGGCAGCTTGGCTCCCGTCAGCTCGCACAATGTCGGCATCCAGTCGATGCCACTGATCACGGACGTGTCGTCAACCCGCCCGGCGGGCACGTGTCCGGGCCAGCGGAGGATGAAGGGCACGCGTACACCGCCCTCGAGCTGCGTGTGTTTGCCGCCGCGAAACGGGCCGGGTGAACCGAGCATGTTCACCGCGAAGTCGCCGCGGGTCTGGCCCGTGATCCTTTCGGCAATGGCATTGAGATCTTTGCCCGTGAGCACCGGCGCGGGACCGTGGTCGCTGCTGAAAGCGACCAGCGTTTTCTCGCGAAGCCCCAGTTCATCGAGGCGATTGAGCAGCCGACCCGCAGCGTCATCGAGCGACGCGACGTCGCCCAGATAGTTGCGCATCGCCTGATCCACATCGCCGCCGAGTTCGCGCACCTGTCGGAACTTCTCGCGCATGGCGGGGCCGAAGTCGCTCTCATTGACGACGATATCCTTGAACCGCTCCGCGTAAGCCGGCGGTGGATTCACCGGGAAGTGGCTGATGTGACCCCAAACGTTGATGTAAAAGGGGCGATCCCGATTTTTCTCCATGAAGGCGATGGCGTCAGCGTAGAGTCCGGCATCGCGTCCGAGCGACCCGAGCGTGTGATGCGTTCGGCCACCTTCGCCTTGGCCCTCACCATTGATCGAGTCGATGCCATAGGTGCCCGGAGTCTCGTCGGGTCCGATGTGCCATTTGCCAAAGTGCCCGGTGACGTAGCCCGCCTGCTTCAGCAGATCCGTGATCGTGACACGATCGCCAAAACCATGTCCCGCGGGATACTTCGCAAACGTCGCAGGATGTTTGCCGGTCATCAAGCCAGTGCGGGAGGGACAGCAGGTCACACCGGTGACGTAGAACTGCGTGAAACGCATCCCGTCGCTGGCGAGACGGTCGAGATTCGGGGTGCGTGCGTACGGATGACGGTAGCAGCCGAGGTCGCCGTAGCCGAGATCGTCGGCAAAAAGGCAAATGATGTTGGGCGGCGTGGCGTGGGTGGGCGCGGCGGCTAGAGCTAGGAGCGACGCAGCGAGGACCCATTTCGACTTTAGACAATACATGATGTTTTCGGTGGACCCTACGGGTTGGGAGAGCTCTCGAGAACGATCATCCGGTCTCAAGGGGTTTGGGTTCGACGGCTACTCAGCTGCAGTGCGGCGGGGGCGGTTTACTCACGACTGAAACCTTGTTTCCGCTGCTGGCTGAGCGTTGCGGAAAGGCGATTCACCACGTCCGGATTTTGCGCTGACACATCGCGTGATTCACCGGGATCATCCAAAACATGAAACAACTGTGGTTTGAACTGATCGGCTTTCGGTCCGACATTGGCAGGCGGCTTCTTGCCGACAGGCGCAGCGGGGATGCCTTCGATCCATTTCCAGGGTCCGCTGCGGATTGCGTAGACGCCGTTGGCGCTTTGCAGAATCAAGTCAGGACGCAACGGCGATGGAGTGGTCTTGTCGGTGAATGCGGAGAGGACGTTGTAGCTATCGGGTGCCGTGGTGGCAGGATCGAGTGCCACCTCACCGACGACCGCGGCCAGCGTCGCGAAGATATCCACCAAACCGACCATCTCCGCACTGTCGCTATCGGGCGTGACGTGGCCGGGCCAGCGAACGATGAAGGGAACCTTGAATCCACCCTCCCACACGTCGTGTTTGCCACCGCGCAATGAGCCATTGATATTCAAGCCGGCATCCATGGCGGTCTTGTTTGCGCCGCTCTTGCTGCTGGCCGAAATCACGCCACCGTTGTCGCTGGTGAAGATGACCAGCGTGTTGTCGCCGAGTTTTTTCCGGTCCAGCGTTTCGAGAATGCGACCCACGCTAAGGTCAAGGTCATGGATGAAATCGCCGTAAGGGCCGGTTTTGCTGGTGCCGGTCGTCTCCGCCGAGGGTGTGATGAGTTCATGCACCGCGACGGGCGCGAAGTAGAGGAAGAACGGTTGGGCCGCCGATTGCCCTTCGAGCCACGCGACGGCGCGGTCGGTCAGTTGCGACATCGTCTTGGGATCATCGCGTTCGGGGGCATCAAGGCCGAGTTTGCCGGGGGCTGGCGTGAGCTTCTCCGAGCGAAGACCGAACACACGGTGGTTTTCGACGAACACGCGGGTGATGTCGTTGTGATTTTGTGGAACCGCGAATTGGTAATCGAAACCCAGCTCCAACGGCCCCGGCTTGAGCTCCTTGGTGTAGTCGACGCGTTTCTCGGTGCCGTAGCCGAGATGCCATTTGCCGACAAATCCGGTACTGTAACCGCGGCGACTCAGGAACGAGGCGATCGTGGGGCGCGAGGTTTCAATCAGAAGTGGATCGAGGGTCTGGGAGACGCCGCCGTGGCTCAAGTGGGTGCGCCAACAGTAGCGTCCGGTCAGCAACGCGTAGCGTGTTGGTGTGCAAACCGAAGAGGGTGTGTAGGCCTCCGTGAAGCGGCGCCCCTCCTTCGCCAGCCGATCGAGGTTCGGTGTGCTTAAGAGCTTCGGATCCGCTCCGTAGCAGCCGAGACTTCCGTAGCCATAGTCGTCGCTGAGGATGACCACGATGTTGGGTTTTTGCTCAACGTCCGCGGTGGCCGTGAAAGCATTCCCGGCCGATAACATGAGGGTCAAGGCGGCGAGACGGCATGCGGTTGTACTCATGGTCATGCTTTTTCGATGTTCAAGTTCGGGATGCGGTCCATGGCGGCGTGATGGTGCCGTCGGTGTGCAGGACCCGGAGGTCGTCGCGCGAGATGCTAGAGACCTGCGTCGATCCCTCATGATAAGCCAATGCCGGTTATGGAGAGGGCTGCTGCAAAGGACGCGAGTTGCCGGCGCCGATGACCGCCCAGCACCGAGGGACGCGTTCGCGGTTGTGCCCCACGAGCGAGTACTTTGTGATAGGTTTGCGGTTTACGTTTCAATTAGAATCAGTATTCGCGCGCCGACGCCGATAGCGGCAACACCGACTACCGGACCGGATCGCGGACCCTCCACTGGTCGGCCCACCACGGCGATACGCCACTATCTTCATTCATCCCCAACAGGACTCCACGCGATGCCCGCTCCATGTCAAGCCAACCGTCGTCGATTTCTGCAGGGGATGGCAGCCGCCGGCGCCGCGGGGATCGTGCTTCCTTCAACCAACCGCGCCCTCGGCTTTCAGTCCGCAAACGATCGCCCAGTGTTCGCTACAATCGGCCTTCGAAATCAGGGTTGGAGCATCACGTCGAATACGATTCCCTTCGCTGATTTCGCAGCCTTGGCCGATGTCGACGCGAACGTGCTATCCGAAAACGTCGCCAAGACAGCCGAGATGCAAGGGAAGAAACCGGATGCCTACAAGGACTACCGCAAGATCCTTGAGCGCGACGACATCGATGCGGTGATGATCGCCACGCCCGATCACTGGCACACGAAGATTGCCGTTGAAGCGATGTACGCGGGAAAGGACGTTTACTGCGAGAAACCGCTGACGCTGACGATCGATGAAGGGAAATTGATCGAAAGGGTGGTCAAGCAGACGGGCCGCGTGTTTCAAGTCGGTACCATGCAGCGCACCGGGAGCGAACAACGCTTCCTGCAGGCCATTGCCCTCGTCAAGCACGGACGGATCGGCGCGGTGAAGAAGGTCACCTGTGGCATCAACGGGATCTCGGCATCGCCGCCGATTCCGGTTGCGCCGATCCCCGAAGGTCTCGATTGGGATTTTTGGCTCGGCCCGGCCCCCAAAACCGACTACCGTTCGCTTCCGGAGTTGCGCGAGGGGTACGGCGGCGGCGTTCCGCTTTACAGCAACTGTCACTACTCCTTCCGCGAGTGGCACGAATACGCGGGCGGCAAACTCACTGACTGGGGTGCCCATCACGTCGACATTGCCTGCTGGGCTCTTGGCGCGACGGACACCGGCCCAAGCAGGGTAACACCGCTGGAATACACGTTGGCCTGCGAATACGCCGATGGCTACCCTCTGGTCAACGATCGATACAACGTCGCCACCGATTTCACCCTCCGCGCCGACATGCCACACGGCGTGGAATTGATTATCACCAGCAAAGGGGACAATGGCATTCTCTTCGAGGGCACGCAGGGCCGGTTCTTCGTCAACCGCGGCAAAATCGTCGGCACGCCAGTTGAAGAACTCAAAGACAATCCGCTTCCTGAAAACGCCATTGAAGAGATTTATGGTGGCCCCGTCCCCAAAAATCATAGCGTGAACTTTATCGAAGCGATGCGGTCTCGAAAGCAACCGATCTCCGACGTTTGGTCGCACAACCGAATGCTCGAAATCTGTCACCTGTCAAACATCGCAATGCGACTGGGACGCGAACTCAATTGGGACCCGACCCAAAGAGAAATTATCGGTGACCCCCAAGCCAACGCCTTCCTCGCCCGAGAATATCGAAAGGGTTACGAGATCGAGATGTAGAGTAGAGCCGCCGCTTCGATGATCATTTGCCAAGCCTAACGGCGCGACCAAAGGCTTCTAGGCTCGGCATTCTCATCTCATCGTATTCACGCGAAGCGATCAACCCGTCGGCACCCGCTTCAATTGCACGTACGCAGCTTTGGAAAATTAACTCTGGATCGCTGGGGAACGGGGCCAATCCTTTGGGCGAATGCCAAGGGACATCCAAACCGATGCCACTGTAGACACTGGCGTGGCCATCGACGCCGTCCACACATCTTTTCGTTTCTCGGAAAACGTATTCGGGCGACAACCCTTGATCATTCAACTGATCGAGCGACGGTTGCTCGTTGGGGTTGTGCCCCAGTACCGCATAGAGGCCCGCGAGCACCTGATCCATCGAAAAATCACTCATGGCACGAGTGTGCATCCGATCGACGACCCACCATCGCATTCGTGGCCCAAGTATGTCGTGATAGAGAATCGGCTTCACGTAATCGCTAAACTCTGCCATTTCACCATAACTAACGGCGGCTCGATAAAAGATGTCCCAGGAGCTGCGCTGATGATCGACATGCGATCCATAGCGAGCGGTCGGTCGCACGCGCTTTACAGTCCCGCTCAGCATCTGACCGATCTCGAGATCAGCGTGAAGCCACTGGCGATACCAGGAAAGCACCTCGGGGAACTCCATCAGGATCGACAATACACTGACGAAGACACCATCGATGGGCTTGCTCCTACCTGCCTCAAGTCGCTGAACGAGTGCGAAGATCTGTCGATAGCCCTCCTTTGCTCTGGCCGCGTCGATCCCTTCTGCAGAGTTACGGGCGATGCAGTGGCTGCAAAAACAGGATGGAGTGACGCCGCGAAACAGCGTCTCCGATAAGGCGCCGACGCGTTCGGCGCCGTACTGCAATCCGTCAAGTGAATAATTTTCGAACATCTCTTCAACCGTCAGCCGAAGCCATTGACGGTAGGCAGGGTGATTCCAACAGGGACCGTGACTGGGTTGGTCGTCAAGGCCGATGGCAGCGACCTGGTCGTAACCTGGGATTTGGTCTTTTCGCGACATATCCGCCTCAAGCATCCTTGCGTGAACTTTCATGCCACGCTTCGTCGCCGCTTCGATCAATTCCGAGAAAACGTCGCGATCGTGGTATTCGAGATCCTTCCGAGATTGCTGGTGGCCAATGGCGGAACCGCGGAAGCGTCCTGGATCGTGCCGGACCCAAACGCGAGGTAACTTCCGACGCCGCATATCGCGGACTTCAATCCCGTGATCATTGGCGAGAATTTCAGGAGGGCTGTTGTAGCTCATGTGATAAGTGTGGCTATAACAAAGCAGCGTGTTGATGCCAGCTGTTTCTTGAAGACGATCAAGGCAACGATCGATGCCTTCGTCCAAAAGACTATGAGGTCCGATCTGGATGCCGGCAAAGAAGTCTGATTTTGAGAAGGCAGCAACCTCGACACCGGAAGACTGACAAGCCCACCCGATCCCCAAGCCGCCGGCACCTGCCTGCCGTAAAAATTCACGACGTTTCATTTTAATGATGCCACTCGACGATAATTGCGTTGATGAAAGACATGGCCAAGCAAAACAAGAACGAGAAAGGAGATGAGGGCAACGGGTCCGATCGGAAAGTTAACAATCGATAGGTGCCACGCCGTCCAGACAGATGCGGTTCCCGTGATCGAAATGGCAACGCCCATGAGAACATTCCACAACCACCGTGTTTTGCCGGTGGGCAACTCAGTCCTTAGCAATCGTGGTGAGTTGAGCATGAACAGGAAGGTGATCAAC
The DNA here is from genome assembly GCA_041748895.1 of Pirellulaceae bacterium. Taxonomy (GTDB): domain Bacteria; phylum Planctomycetota; class Planctomycetia; order Pirellulales; family Pirellulaceae; genus UBA6163. The sequence goes on along the minus strand of JBGTCJ010000361.1, from coordinate 475 downwards.
GCAACCGGCAAGAGCGTGTAGCCAATCGTACCGATGACCACCGCCAGATAAGCTCGCGAATCTCCCGTCCAAACGAATGGCCACAGAACTCCTGTTGAAGCGCAGAACATCCCGGCGCGAAACGGAATTCCGTGGCGCTCGACACCCAGAGCCTCACAAACCGCAAAGCCAGAAACCAGCATGAGTATAGAAATTGTCGACAGCGCCATTGCCAGGACCCCAACACCGAAAATCTTGTGGGCGACGACCGCATTACCGAACAACGACTCCAGCGATGCAGCAAGCTCTCGGGTATCACGAGGAATCAACATGGATGCGACCGCAACTTCAGACTGTGTAAGCAGGACCCCGCGCATTCCTGGTGCTTGGGACCGATCTTCCAGCATGGTTAGCAGATCGCTCCGCTTCCTTTCCATCACCATGCGATCTTTATCCGCCAGTGTATCCGCTATCGTCACCAAGCCGTCTTCATGAA
>JBGTCJ010000360.1:0-3701 GCA_041748895.1 Pirellulaceae bacterium | reverse complement strand
GGCGAAGCCTTGAAGTGGCTAACGGGTAACCCGGATGCGGTCATTCGCGGGATCTGGTCTCTCGACTTCTGGAACGGTCGTAGTCGGCAAATCGAGATCTCTGCCGAACTGTCGCGATCCTGTCAGGCCTGCGGGCACGGTCGATTTAGCTACCTCGATGGCGATGAAGCGTCCCCAACCGACTCGGCGATTCCGATCTGCGGGCGAGACGCGTTTCAGATCTCGCCGGCCAATGCCGAAGGCGGTGTGAACCTTGCTCGACTAGCCGAGCGATGGAGCGCGCTGGGGAAGATCGATCTGCAGCGATTCTTCGTGCGGTTGAATTTAGAAAGCGGGGAGTGGGTCACGGTGTTTCGAGACGGCCGAGCCCTGGTGGAGGGCACCCCCGACATTGGACGTGCTCGATCGCTCTATTCCCGATATGTCGGTGATTGATCCGGGGTAGTGGACACTCCGCGGTCGACTGATCGCTCTCGATCTTGGTCGCACCAAAATAGATAAGGGGGAAATCGTCCAATCGGGCTTCACCTCTATTTTGACAATCGCTTCATTAATGGCTAATAATGGCGCCCCAAGTTCCATAGACAAATCCACTTGCCACGTGGGTATACCACTACGCCTTCACGCCAGCGTAGACTCAGGGGGTCCTAGGCGGAGGATTTGCGAGCGTGTGATTGTTGTGCGCTCGGTCTGTTTCAACTGCTCCCATAAAAGTAAACGACCAAGCGATGAGATACGCCTTCCGTCTTGCCGAGCTTCTCGGCCACACGCCCGATCGCCGCAAGCGGCCGGGAACGATCAAGTCGATTGTCGAGCACACGGGGCTCGATCGACACCAGGTCGCATCGTTGCTCAAGAACGAAGCCAAATACATTCCGCTCGAGGCCCTTTCGCGGCTCTGCGACTACCTCATCGATCACGGGCATGCGACGGCGGATCAATTGCCGGGAGCCTTGTTTTCGGTCCAGGCCGAGAACTTCTGGGAGCTGCTCGCGCGGCGCGGTGACGTCGAAATCTGTGTCGGCGTTCGCCAGGGCGAGGGAGAACGGACGCCGGAGAATGCCTGGATCGTGGCATCGGACTCCGTATTGATCGGCGAGCTGCTCAACGGCGTTTCGACACTTGGCGGGGCGGCCAAGCATGTCAAACACAACGAAGAAAAGCCGGCGGCCTCCATTCCTTCGCCCGATCGTCTCCAGCAGACCTTGGTGTGGAGCCCCGGGCAAGTCGCCCTGGCGGATGCTCGCTCCCGGGCCGAGGAGGTTTTCACCGGTTTTTCCGAGGCCCAGGGCGATCGTGCCCTGATCTGCATCGGCAGCGTGAAAAGCAATCCGGTCGTTGAGTTGGTGTTCGCCGACGCTTTCGGGTGCAGCCCCTTCGTCACCGAGGACGACGTGGACGATACCTCGGCGCGAGCGTGCCCCTTTTTCCTGCGTTATCGCGACAAGGATCCGAAGCCGGACTCGGCATCGGCCGGTACACGGCTGAGCAAGAACGAGGATGCCCCGCATCCCGGCTTTTACTACGAAAAGGACGACGGCACCTGGACCTGGGCCGGTGGAGCCGGAAAGGATTCGGCACTCGTCTTTTACCTCTTCCGCGAGCCGCTCGGTCGACTCGATATGGTGCTCAGTGGTTTCTCGGGCCGGGCGACGCGGCTGCTCGCCAAGACGCTCGCGATTCGAAGCGAGGAGTTCTGGCCACCGGTGTACGAATCCGGCGGAATCAAGGTTGGTGCGTACATCGTGCACTACGAAGATGACTCGGCTGACCGCAATCCCGATGCGCTGCTTCAAACCTACGAGTCGGCGGCGGCAAAGATCACTCCGCTACCTGCCGAAGCGATCGCGCGACGGATGGCAAGGTTGTAAGGCGGCGACCGGGACGCGTACTCAATTTGATTCCCAATCAGATCAAATTGACTACACTCCAGCAAGGCATGCGGAGACGTGCGCGTTTTTGCAAGTTCTTTTTTGGGAAAGACTTGTGATAATCGCTGGAGCAACGCAAGGGTTTGGCACACGCCCTGCTATTTATTCTCGTGTCGCAAGGTCCGGTCACGTTGACGCGGACCTCAGTAGGCCTGGCGGCGGGCCAATCCATGAGAATGAAGGTAGGAAAGATGTTCAAGAGTTTGTTGCTGGCAGCGGTCGTGGCCGTTGGCGGATCGCTTGCGGTGGTCGAAACAGCCGATGCGTCGGGTGGTCGTTACCGCTCACCGGGATGGTCGACGTATTCGGCCCGACCCTTTATCGGCGTTCCCTCACCGCGCTATCGCGTCTACTCGACGCCCCGATACGGCGTTCCTTACGGATCGAGGTACCGCGTGCCTTCGAGTTCCTGGAATCGCGGCTTTCCGGGTTATGGTTATCCTGGGTACCGCTCGGGCATAAGCATTGGAATCGGATCGGTTAGGTCCCCTTACGGTTTCGGCGTTCCTCGTGGGAGCGGTTTTTTCTTCGGTCGATAATGAGACGACCGTACGACAACCGGTACGTTACGGTTGGAAATAAGTGTCCTTGGTGATCGACGTTCCCTCAACACCGCGTTGACGAAGATCATCGACATCGAGGGCGTACCGTGGGTTGATTTCAACCGTCACTCCCTCGGACACGTCAGCCCCGGCTTGGGTTAACCAGCTGCGATGCAGGTCACTGATCGACTGCATCGCATGCCGCGGGGTGTCGGTAGCCGAACCATTGGCATTCTTCACTGGCGCGAAGGCTTCGCTTGCCAGAGCCTCGACGACGAACGCGTTCTCCGCGGCCGGTAGAAGGTCAAAGATAAACCGCTCGAACTTGATCGCATTGGGTTCGCTGGGTTCGACACGCTTGCCCTGTTCGTTCAAGAAGGGCACTTTTTTGAGGGCGCGATGGAAGGGAATCGTGTCGATCGACCCGGCGGCTCGGGCGATGAATTCGGTATCGAAGACGTGAACGGCGATGTTACCGGCCCACAGCTTGAGGTCACCCCACTGGGTCAACTGCTTGGCCGCTTCTTCCGGTAGGTCGCTGTACTCGATGATCTGCACGCGACCGTCGACGATCACGACATTCCCCACTTTTTCAGTCGCAAAGCGTTTCCGCACGACTTGGGTCGTCATTTCGCTTCCGCTCATCAGGTGGTGGCCGATCAGGTTGGCATCGCATAGCGCCACCAGTGGGTTATCGACTTGGACGTAGGAGAGGAGGTCAACGCCTCGCCGGGACGCGTCATCGAGGCAACCCGACCGTTTTAGCGCGACCACGGTCCCGCCGTGCCCATCGGGGCTAAGCGCGAGCGAGTCCTTGGCCTCGAGCAACAGCTGCCCGGTCACCGCATCGACTGCTGGCATGGTGCCTTGGCAGAACAAGAAAACGTCGTCGGGGTCGAGCCCCAGGTGATCGTTCTCTTCCCAGTACGCCACGGTTTCTTCGTGCGTCGCGGGGCTGGTCATCAAGTACAGCGGGATTCGCACGCCATATTTCTCACCAACGGCCAACAATCGATCGGCAAAGAACTGGTAGAGTGTTCGTGAGGAAACGGGACCGATCGGAAACAATCCCTTGGGGCGATCAAAGCCGAGCCGAGTACCTTGGCCACCGGCCACAATCACGGCACCGACTCGTCCCGCCGCGAGCGCCCGCTCGCCCTGTTGGCGCGCCTCTTCGACCCGCCATGCCGCCCCGCTTCCATCGCATTTCACGGCGGGCGGTGGGGCG
>JBGTCJ010000359.1:0-10682 GCA_041748895.1 Pirellulaceae bacterium | reverse complement strand
GGGCATCCCGAGAGAGTCAGCGACTTCAATTCGTAGCAGGGATCGAATGAAAAACGTTCCAAATAGGGTTGGTCGACGATCCGAAGCCTGGTCAAGCTACTTCCGCTGACGTTGAGCGAACGGAGGTGCGGGAATCGAGCGGAAATCGACTCGACATCGCCATCGCCGATATCACAGTGGGATAGATCGAGGTCGCGGAGCTGATGTCCGAGACTAGCGATGGAGCGAATTTGTTCGCCACTGGCGCCCGTTCGACCCAATCCGAGCGATGTAATCCGCTTGTTCTCGCCGAGCGGGGACAAGTCGACGTCCACCAGCGGTATCCCTGTCAGATCAAGCGATTCGGGGCCATCGCAATCGCCAAGCTGGCGAACCAAATCGTTGATCTCGGTTGCTGATTTGATCGGATAATCCCAAGTCACCGACCGATGGATTTCCCACTCGACCCTTGCCGGCGTGAGCGTCAACTTTTGCAGGTCGGGACAGTCCTTGATCGCAATTCGCTCGAGCGAATCGCCATCGAAGTGGACGCTCTTCAAACTCGGGAGGTTTTCAAAGGACAACGAGCACACTTTTGGAATCGTGATCCGCTGGTGGCCGAAGCGAAAACCGTTCGACTGGCCACCAATCAATCGAAGGCGACCAAGATTTTTGAGCCGCAGTTCGACCGGCCCACCCGCGGGGACGGCGAGCGTTTGGAGTCCGTCAAGATCCGTCAAGTGAATTTCGGGAGGGCAACCCTTTGGCCACTCACGCGCCGCGTCCATAATCGGCGACCAGCGGTAGATCGACAATTGCTGAAGATTCGAAAGCCGCGAGATTGCAATGCGGTCGCCATTTTCGGGTGCGAGCAAACCGAGTCTCAATTGACGGATGTTTCGCCTACCCATCGATTCGGACTGCAGCGAAATCGAGCCGGGAATCCCATCAACCTGAAGCTCGCTCAACTGAGGCCAAATGGAGTCCGATTCAAGCATCGCCAACAAGGCTTGGCTGCCCGGGCAGCCGACAACCACGATGGATTCGAGCCGTGCGAGGTTCGCGATGGCCCGATAGTGTGCCGGGGTAAGCGAGCAGTGCGTCAAGTGAAGGCGAGTCAATTTCGGCAGCTTAGCCAGCCGTTCGAAATCATTGATTCGGAGCTCGCAGTTGTCCAATTCGATGGACTGAATCGACGCTGTATCCGCCAACGATTCGATCGCCAGCCGCGAGGGATTCGATAGTCGTACCGATTCGACCTCAGTCCAGAACGGCTTCAAAGGCCGGGGAAGCCGCGAAAGCCAACGAGAACGACTGAGGTCGCTCCTAGCGACCGATCCAAACGTTTTCCAGTAAGCAACTTTGTCATCCTGTTCGATTCGGGTATTCCGCAATCCGATCGCGTAGCTAACCGTTCCCAAAGCGACAATGACGACGGTGGCCGCGGTGGCGGTTGCGAACACCGTCGAGAGCCTTCCCGCGTGGGTGCGCTGTCGACCGGCAACTTCGATACCCAAGCCGATCAAAACGGCGATTTGAAGGATCACGCCGATGTTCATCAGCAATCGGCTGGACTGAAACGAGGTTTGACGACCACCTTCCGCCAACGCGGCTTCGTCGGCCGTCGACGCGTAGAAAACCCAGGGCCACCCCATCGAGACTTCATCCAGTGGCAGCGACGCGGCCGGCCGGCCAACGTCCGCAGAACGCTCCGAATCAACAGCACGAGGCCAATTCAGCAGGACCCCGAAGAATGCGACGATGACTGACGACAGGGCCAATCGTCGAACGATGGCGGCGGGCGGCAACTTAAAATTCATCAGACGCGTTCTCAGGTGAACAGATTCGGCACGAGATCCAGCTCGTCTTTAAACACCGAAATACGTCGATTGTTCCTCGTCGCCAAGTCCAAATGTGCGGCATCCCGTGGAAAGCGTGAACGATTCACCTTACGCATCGCCTTGCGCCGTCACCTTGGCTCCTGGGGGCCGCACGGGCAACGGGGCGAGGGCCCCCAACGGGCGAGATCGCGAATGGGCGAGAGGGAACGCCAAGCACCCAAGGGGTGGCTAGCGAACGATCGGTTCCACGATCTGCACGTCTGCCGCGCCGGCGACTTCCATGCTTGTCGCCGGGTCGTGTCCGACGAAGGTCGCTTGAAGCACCTTCATGGTCACCCTCCCATCGACCTGGGCCACCAAGGTGAGCCCTTCGAACCGCGGTTGGTGGAGGTCGATGGTCATCGGTTGTTCGGTCACGTTGGAAACGATCATTCCAACGTCACTTCCGGTGATCTCCATCTCATGACCCACGAAATCACCGCTTTCCATAAAGATTCCGGCTGTCCCATTGTCGGATAACCGCAGTCGTCGAATTTGACCAAGTTGAAACCCTTCGACCAGCGAAAGCCCCGTATCACCGCAATCGGTGATCGAGCAGTCGACCATCTCGAGCGTCCCTGATTCCATCGCGATCCCGCTGTTTCGGCAATCCTGTATTTCGGTCTTTTCAAGCACAATCCGAGCGGGCCCGATGACGTAGATCCCCGATTTGCTCTGGGGGCCGATTCGACAATCGCTCAGCCGCAGTTCCCCATCGATCACGCCGCATCCGACTTGACCATTGATCAGGTCGGTACCTTGAGTGGCAATGATGGTGCCGCCAACGATCGCGAGTGACTGTTGCAGCCCAACCAGTTTGCACGCGGACGCCTCGATTCGACCGAGCTTCGTTTGAAGCCCGATCGATCCGCCATCGAAGATCGACTGCGACAATTTGATCTCACCGGCTTCCGAGGCCGTGACGCCGTAGCGAGTGGAGTCATGAAATCGAGAGCGGGTGATGACCGTTGGCTTGCGGTCGCTTTGCTCAACGTAAACGCCCTCCGCTCCGTAGAAATCGCACCCTTCGATCGACGCACTGCCCTCGACGGCTTGCACACCCGACGCGAAAAATTGGCAATCGGTGAGATCCATGGCGAGATGGTTCTTTCCCGAAACTGCGAAGGCACTCGACTCGAGGAAGCGACATTTCACCGCTGAAAGCGATGTGCCGGGCTTGAGTTTGACGCCGTTGAAGGTGCTCGTCGTGACCGAGCAATTCTCCAGTTGCAGTTTGCCACCCACCAGATCGACCGCGTTGAATTCTTTTCCACTACGACGTCCGTCTCCACGGATCGCAAACCCGACCATTCGAACCGTTCCCAGCCCGCAGGTGACTTCCACCGGAGGCTCGTCGATCCCCAGGATCGCGCACTTTTCCGGATCATCGTCGCCAATCAGGTGCAGCGGACGCGTCAGCTTCAGCGATTCCAGGTAGGTCCCTGGTCGGACTTGGATGAACGATCCGGGAGCGCTCGCAAGGACGGCCTCCGCAATCGTCTGGTGCGTCCCTGTCCCGTCACTGGCGACGACGTAGGGGAATTCGGCGCTGCCGTTGGCGTTGGCGATTGCCGGGTCGAGCGGAACTGAATTCGAGGCCGGCTGCGGCGAGCCACCGTCCGGGTTGGTATCGAGCGTCAAGGAAGGTTGGGACTGCTGGGGATTGAGCCCACTGGATGTGATCACCGCGCCGGGCGCCGGCGGGTCGGGTATCGTGCGGGCCAGTGTGGTGCCCGGAGAACCTTGCCACCAAGCCAAGCCGAGGCCTCCACAAATCGCGATCGCCGAGGCTAGTGCGACGATCCGAGCTGTGGTCGCCAGAGGTGACGCCGATGCGGTAGGTTGTTGCCCGGTTTCGAGCTGATTCGAGTCACCCACACCTTCCGCGGCCAGGGAATCCGCTTGCCCGGTCCCGCTGGAACGCCGCAGGTGAGACGACCCGTGGGTCGCTGGCCCCGAGGACAAGTGGGTGCTACCACCCGTCGTTCGCCGCGTGAGAATGCCACCGGCAGGGACGCCGCCCGAGTTTCGTGAACCAAACGTTCCGCCCGAGGAATGGATTGACGAGTATTGGCTAATGGGTTGTTCGAAGCGAAGTGTTCCGCCGTCGATCGGAAGCGTTGACAAACCATGTTCAATCAGCAGGCTTAGATCGGCCGCAAGTTCGTCGACCGACGAGTAGCGATCGCGCGGGCTTTTGGCGCAACATCGCTCGAAAACATCGTTCAGGTCTGCCGAGAGGATGGCGGCGCGCTGTTGAAGCGGGATCGGCTCGCGGTGACAGATCTGTTCCATCAGTGCCTGACGAGTCTGTCCATCGAAAGGCGGGCGACCGACAAGCAGCTCGTAGAGCATGACGCCCAGAGCCCAGATGTCACTGCGGCCATCGAGCCAATCGGCTCGCCCCTGTATCTGTTCGGGCGACATGTAAATCAGCGTTCCGGCGATTTCACCCTTCCGCTTCGCCTGTTCATCCGCGGAGATTGCCAGTCCGAAATCGGCGATCCAAGGGACCCCGGTGCTGTCAATCAGCACGTTGTCTGGTTTGAGATCGCGGTGGAATATTCCCAGCCGGTGCGCGGACAGCAGAGCGAGCGAGACGTCTCGCATCAGCGTGACCGCATGGGCCGGCGGCAGGCTGCCGTACCGCGTGAGCAGAAATCGAAGTGAGGGGCCGTCGATCAACTTCTGCACGACGAAGGGAACGCCGTCGGCAGTCGAGCCGACATGATAGATCGGCACAATCCCGCGACAATCGATCGCCGCCGCCTTCCGCGCCTCGTTGATGTAGCTCGCCGATCGGGCTGGGTCGCTGACCTTCGGTACCTTGATCGCTACTTTTCGCTGCAGCGACTCATCTTCCGCGAGGTACACCACGCCGAAGGCCCCCGTCCCCAATTCCTTCAAAATACGAAATTGGTCGATTCGCTCGGGCCGTGGTGCCGTTCGCCCATGACCGCCGCCGGAACGTGAACGCGAATCATCGGTTTGGGCAAGCCGCGACGAGTCACCCGAGCGACCCGATTTCTCGGACGTGTCTCCATCGACAAGCATCTTCGTCGCGAGCAGCGAATGATGCACACCGTCACCGAAGATGGCCGTCTGCTCCACGGACAACATCTCGACCCCAAGCTGTGTTTCGTCACCAACGGGCCGGTTGCGCTTGAGGTCTTCAGCCAACTTCGTTAGTTGCGGAAGGTACAGCGGGTGGTCTTCGACATCGATCTCCCGCAACACATCGATGGGTCGCGTCGCCGGATTGAGCAGCCAGCGGCGCTCAAACTCAGCACCGAGCTTCTCCAGCTGGACCAGATCAAAGATGATCGTTTTTGTGTTGTCCGGTTCGGGCATTGTCGAAAGGCTCGGGTGAATCTACTCCTCGCTGATGGTCACCAACACAATTTTGTCGCCCTGGGCGATCGCATCGACCGTGTCCTGACCGTCGATCACCTTGCCGAAGACGCTGTGCTTGCCGTCCAGCCATGGGGTGGCCGTGTGAGTGATGAAAAATTGGCTGCCGTTCGTATTGGGGCCCGAATTGGCCATCGACAGAACCCCCGCCGTGTCGTGCTTGAGATCAGGGTGAAACTCATCGGCAAACTTGTAGCCTGGTCCACCCGTTCCGGTTCCGTTGGGACAACCACCTTGGATCATGAAGTCCGGAATGACGCGGTGGAAATTGAGCCCATCGTAAAATTTCTCGGAGACCAGCTTTTCAAAGTTGGCAACTGTTTTTGGCGTTTTGTCATCAAACAACTCGACCCGGATGCTTCCCTTGTCGGTCTCAAATGTGGCAACTTTCATCGATTGGCGGCTTTCAAAGAATGGGTAATCGGACGGAGCGATCGGAGCCCTTCGCGTCAAAAACCAGTATACAGTAAGCGAGAAAGGGTTCGACGTCTCAATCGACCCACTTCGGATCTCGTTTTTCGACGAAGGCACGCAGTCCCTCGATGGCTGGTGGCGTCGAACAGATCGTTGCCCCCGATGCCGCACCGACAGCCAACTGCGTGAGCAGCGACTCCCCGATCGTCTCATTGAGCAACCGTTTGGTCGCCGCGAGTGACTGGGGCGGCCAGTGGGCGCATTGTCCAGCCAGTTCATTGGCGGCGACCCAGATTTGAGTCGATGCGACGCGACGAGTGACCAATCCAATCCGCGTCGCTTGACGTGAGCTCAGCGATTGGCCGGTCAGCAGCAACCGCGAAGCGACCGCCGATCCTGCCCGGAACGAGAGCAGCGGCGCTACCACGCCACCCATCATTCCGTTTCGGATCGCCGCGGCCGAGAAGGTCGCTCGATCGCTAGCAACGATCAGGTCACACGCCAACGCAAGACTGAACCCGGCGCCCACGGCGCCACCATCGACCGCCGCGATGATCGGCTTGGGAAATCGCAGCATCTCTTCGATCAATTGCGCCAACCTCTCCCACTGCTCAATCCACCGCGGAAGCGCCTCGAGCTCATCGAGTTTTGTGTGCTCGTGAAGCTCCTCCAAATCAAGTCCGAGACAAAAATCGCTGCCAGCGCCCGACAAAACGATCGCGCGAATCCTCTTCTCTTGATGCAAATCCGACAGCGCCTGTGACAGGTCGTCCATTGTGCGTTGGCGTAGCCGGTTGCCCCCGTCACCCCGATCCAGCAGGATCGTTGCCGTAGGAGCGTGAACCTTGATGACGCAGTCATTCATAATCAAACCGGTCCTAGGCTGAGTGACGCTTCGCTCGTCGCTGCCCGCATGGAGAAGCAATAGGGATCGCGCGGGTCGAAGACCAACTCCGACTCCGCCGTGATGTACGCATAACCGGAGATCGTTGGCAGGATCCCGCCATCGGCGCGCTGGTAGTATCCCTCAAAGACCGAGCCGATGACGCTCTCTTGCCGCCACGTTTCACTGGGTGGCCACTGGTCGTCCGCGGCGAGGCAGGCGAGTTTGGCGCTGGTTCCCGTACCACACGGCGAGCGATCGTACTGGTCTCCGGGACATAGCACAAAGTTGCGACAATGATTTGTCGGCGAGCGGGCAGGTCCAAAGAGTTCGATGTGATCGATCTCGGGGTACCCCACATCGCGAACCGCGGAGCGGATGGCCAAACACGCTTGGGTCAGGGCGGGCACATTCGCGACCTCCAGCGACAGGCCGTGGTCGGCGACGAGGTAAAACCAGTTTCCGCCATAAGCCACGTCACCGCACACGCCACCGGCGCGGACGTTCGCCGCCTTGCGATACGAGAGCACGTTGCCGACGCTGACACGATCGTCCGCGTGCAACGTGGTCGTGACGACCCCGGCGGGGGTCTCGACGCGGTGAGTCCCCGGCGAAATGCGTTGCAGGTGCTTCAGCGTGGCGATCAGCCCGATCATGCCGTGTCCACACATCCCTAGTCGCCCGACATTGTTGAAAAACGTGACCTTGGCGATGCAGGTCGGATCCGTTGGCTGTTCGAGCAGCGCGCCGACGATCACGTCATGACCCCGCGGTTCGCCTACGATGCCGCGGCGATAGGTTTCCAGTTCATCGATCGAAATGCCCCCCAAGATGACGCGCGTCGGTTCACCACCCGTGTGAGAATCGATCACTGGGATTCTTTTCATGGCTTCGCTCGGGGGAATCGCTCGTTGTGGTAAACCGCGGCCATTTCTATACTTTCGCCGGACGCTGCACGCATGGTACCGGCACCGGGTGAGCTCGCCCTTTTTCGTCGCGGCGGCATCCTTTTTTGCGACTCAATATGATCGATTCCCCTTCGTTGATCACACTCCCCGAATCCCGGCCACCCTATTTTTGGGGCGTTGATGTGGGAGGAACGGGGATCAAAATCGGCTTGGTTGACGACCGCGGCCAAACCCTGGCATACGAAAAGCTGCCCACGCGTGAATCCGAGGGACCGACCGCGGCGATGCAACGTGTTGCGGCGGTGATCCATGATTTCGTCGAACGCCTTGGGTTGGCTGGCGGCCAGGTGTTGGCGGTCGGCTTGGGTGCCCCCGGGCCAATGGACCTTCACAGTGGCGTATTGGTTGCCCCTCCACAATTGCCCACCTGGTGGGGCTTCAACCTTCGTGACGCACTTGCCGAGTTGACTCGGCTGCCCGTGGTCTTCATCAACGACGCCAACGCTGCCGCTTATGGTGAATTTTGGTTGGGGACCGGTGAGGCCGGAAGCTCGATGGTGCTGCTCACGCTCGGCACGGGTGTGGGGGGAGGAATCATCGTCGAAGGAGAACTGGTCAATGGTGTCAACAGCTTTGGTAGCGAGTGTGGGCATATCGTTGTCGATCCTTCGCCGACGGCGCAGCTGTGCGCGTGGGGCGGAGGGAGAGGACAACTCGAGGCCTACGCCTCGGCCAGCGGCGTGGTGATGCGAACCCGGCAGCGGTTGACCGAGGGGGCGAGCAGTTCTCTCGGCGGTCTCCTGGGCGGTGGTGATGCCGAATTGACGTCGCTGAAAATTTACCAAGCGGCCCTGTCGGGCGACGCGTTGGCGCTCGAAATCATTGATCAGACCGCGCGGTGGATTGGCATCGGTGTCACCACGCTCGTTCACACGCTCGACCCGGGAGTGGTCGTACTGGGAGGGGCGATGGATTTCGGTGGCTCCGCGTCGCCGCTGGGGCGACGGTTTCTCGAGGCGATTCGCGATGAGTTCAAACAACGGACGTTCGCCAACGTTTACCAGGGAACGAAGATCGAATTCGCTTCGCTTGGGGCCGACGCCGGATACCTCGGCGCGGCCGGTTACGCGCGCCGCCAAATGATTTTCTCAATTTGACCCACACATGACACATCACATTCGCAATTTCTGCATCATCGCCCACATCGATCACGGAAAGAGCACGCTCGCCGATCGTCTTCTCGAGCACACCGGGACGGTGACCAAGCGCGAGATGAAGGAGCAACTGCTCGACGATCTCGACCTGGAGCGCCAGCGCGGCATCACGATCAAAGCGCGCGCCGTCGCGATGAAATATCGGCTGGCCGGTAAACCGTACGAATTGAACTTAATCGATACCCCGGGCCACGTTGATTTTCATTACGAGGTCTCGCGATCGCTGGCTTGTTGTGAAGGGGCGCTGTTGTTGGTCGACGCATTTCAGGGCGTCGAGGCGCAAACGGTAGCCAACGCCTACGCCGCGATGGAACACGACCTAAAGATCATTCCCGTGATCAACAAAATCGACCTGACTCACGCGCGGCCCGATGAGGTCGCGGAGGAAATGCACCAAACGCTCGGGATCGATCCTGACGATTGTGTTCGCGTCAGTGCCAAGACCGGCATCGGCGTCGATGCACTTTTGCAAGCGATCGTCGATCGCATCCCGGCCCCGATAGGAGACCCGGGCCAACCGCTTCAGGCGATGGTTTTCGATTCAAACTATGACGATTTCCGCGGCGCGATCACCTACGTCCGAATGATGAACGGCAGTGTTCGCAAGGGTCAGAAGATTCGCTTTCTCCGTGCGGGCAGCCAGCATGACATCGTGGAGATCGGTCAGTTCGCCCCCCAGCGCAAGCCCTGCGACGTGCTCCAGGCCGGTCAGGTCGGCTACCTGATTTGCAACATCAAGTCGCTCGGCGACGTGCACATCGGGGACACGGTATCGGTTCCCGGCGAGGCCGCCGCCGAACCGCTGCCGGGTTACGACCGACCAAAACGGATGGTGTACTGCGGATTGTTTCCCAGCGATGGTCAGGACTTTTCGGAACTGCGAGACGCCCTCGAAAGACTTGCGATCAATGATCCGAGTTTCGAGTTCGAACCGGAGACCAGCGATGCGCTAGGGTTTGGATTTCGATGCGGGTTCCTCGGCCTCCTGCACATGGAGATCGTGCAACAGCGTTTGGAACAGGAATCGGATGTCGACCTTGTCCAAACCGCTCCCAACGTGACCTACGAGATCGTCAACAAACGCGGCCACACAATCATCATCCACAAGCCGCAGGACGTGCCCGACCCGGGTGATATCGAGGAGTTTCGCCAGCCCATCGTCCGCTGCAGCATCGTCGTCCCGATCGAGTACATCGGTGCGGTCATGAAATTGTGCCAGGAACGCCGTGGCGTGCAGAGAAGCCAGGAGTACATCGGGACTCAGCGGGCGATGTTAACCTACGACATCCCGCTGGCCGAAGTGATCTACGACCTCCACGACAAAATCAAGAGCGCGACTCGGGGCTACGGCACCCTGGACTACGAAATGGTCGGCTACGAGCCGGCCGACCTGTGCCGGCTCGACATCCTCGTCAACGGAAATCGCGTCGATGCCCTGAGCATCGTGTGCAATCGAGCGGACGCCGATCGTCGCGGTCGCGCGGTGGCGAAAAAGCTCAAGGCCGAAATCGAACGACACATGTTCGAAGTCGCCGTTCAAGCTGCGGTCGGAAGTCGCGTGATCGCCCGCGAGACGGTTCCGGCGATGCGAAAGAACGTGACCGCGAAGTGCTACGGCGGCGACATCACACGAAAGCGTAAACTGTTGCAAAAACAAAAAGAGGGGAAGAAGCGGATGAAGGCGATCGGGAACGTCGAAATCAGCCAAAAAGCATTCATGGCCGTGCTCAGCGGCGGAGAACCGCAGGCCTCCTGAGGACGCGCGATCGCATCGCTTCGCTCGCCAAGGAATTGACGCAGTGCCCGAGGGACACAAGACACACCGGTTGGCGCACGACCACGCTAAAGGGTTTGCTGGTCAACGGCTCAGGGTGAGCAGCCCCCAAGGCCGATTCGACCGCGACGCGGAAGAAGTGACGGGGAGCACACTGCGGAAGGTAGAAGCGGTCGGCAAGCACTTGTTCTATGCGTTTGCGGGTCAACGGATCATCCA
>JBGTCJ010000358.1:0-6809 GCA_041748895.1 Pirellulaceae bacterium | reverse complement strand
GACGGAGCGATCTTTGTCTTTGCCCAAGGAACCGACCCGGAGGTGCTGCTGGTGATCGAGGCGCTCCATAATCCGTCGGGAGATCCGAATTGGCAATTCGGATCTGCTCGGATGACGATGGTCCCTCTGGAATTGTGGAGGCGGGGTGAGCCAGTCTGGAAAACCGACCCCGGTTGGGCGAGGCAAACACTTCATACGCCCTACTTGGTGGTCAAGGAAAGGTAACCCTCTTTTGCTTGGGTTGTAAAAGAAAAATAACGCGATCCCAGAATAACGATCACGCTGGTACTGAGGCGAAAGATGCAGGCAAGCCCGCGTAGAACGAACTGTTGTGGCATGGTTTGGATCCCGGCACTGGGGCTTGCCATGGCTGCCGGTGTGCCGCCCGTATCCGGGCAAACAATCTCCGCTGAAGCGATGTTCCCGATCCACCAGGAGGCGGCCAAAGACTACAAGATCTATACGACGGAGCGGCGCGACGAAACGCTTCAACTGAACGAACAACCGCTTTTCGTGTGGACGAATCCTCGCCGTGCGCGGGGGCAGGTGGGACATTTGTTCGTCTGGATGGATGGCAAATACCCGGCTGTGGTGGGGACGTTTTTTTCGTTTCCCTGGCAGGGCAATCCCGCGCAGCAGCGGCTCGTGCATGAACTGCACGCATTGGCGGAATCGCAAATTTTCCCAGTCAATGACAACGCGGTGCAGAAATGGGCCCCCAAAGCCGGAACTGACTTCTTCCCGCTGCCAGTTTTGGAGGACGTTCCGGAAACCGCGTCACGTCGACTGCTGCGACTGAGGCAACTGGCACGATCCTTTGGAGCTCACACCGTTGACCGCGACGGGAATCGCTGGGACCTGCGGTTGCTGGGGAAGGAGCTGATGACTTACGACGGCCCTGAACGGATGGGGGCGATGTTTGCCATGCTTGGCGATGTCGGTGCCGACCCCGAACTGTTGCTGCTGATCGAAGCAAAGCGGCACGACGGTGATTGGCAGTGGCGTTTCGCGCCGATCCGGATGACCGACCAGGAAATTTTTCTCAACAGTGGCGGGCAGGAGGTATGGGCGAGCGTCCGCAGCGAAACCAACACGATATTTTACAATGACGATCACACCTATTTCCGGTTCCAGGATGCGCTGCATCAGCTGAGCGTGACGCCATGATGTATCGCTGGTTCATGAACATCCAACTCCCAGATCTCGAAAATCTGAGAATGTACTTGACAAATATAGACAGTATGTCTAAAGTGGGTGGCGTCGCGGTTGAACCGGTCTTCGGCTGCGGAGGCCCTGGCGACGATGCGAGCCTATCATGCGAACGCTGACCATTCTGTCGATCGTCATCGCGGCGAGCGTGCTATCGAGTTCACGACGGCTGCATGCCGATTCGCGGGGCGATGAGCTGGCTCGCTGGATCGATGAACGAGGCATTGAAGTGTGGGGGCCACCTCCGGAGCGGTGCGACGACCTCACCTTTGCGCGCCGACTCTACCTCGACGTACTCGGTCGGGTGCCGAGTGTCTCCGAAGCTCGTGACTTTCTGGATCTCGGAGAGAACCGCCGCGACACATTGGTCGATCGACTCGTTTTTGGAGAAGGGTCGCGTGCCAACGTTTACCGGCGTTTAGCTGCCGAGAATCTGGCCAGCCATTGGCGTCGCGTGCTGATCCCGCCCGGAACATCCGTCAACGGGTCTCCGCAGACGATCGAGAACTGGTTGAGTACGGCCTTTGCGGTTCAAATGCCCTACGACAAGATCATGCGGACGCTGGCGCAAATTTCGACGTCGGACTCGGCCGGACAGTATTACCGGTTGTTGGGGTCTTTGCCGGAAAATTACGCTAGCCATCTGTCACGGGTCACGCTGGGCGTACGGATGGAGTGCGCCCAGTGTCACGAGCATCCCTATGTGGATTGGGGACAGGAGGATTTTTGGGGACTCGCCGCGTTCTACAGTGACATGGGTCGTGCGGGCGATAACCCCGATGCGTCAACCAACGCTCGAGCGGAAGGGGCGATCGAATACGAGGGCGTCGCTTATCCCGCCAAGCTGTTGTGGTCGGACGAGCCGATGAAGAAGCAAAAGCTCGGTATGCGAGCCCGCTTGGCGGATTGGTTGACCTCCCCTCAAAACCCGAATTTTTCAGCAACCGCCGTCAATCGGTTTTGGCAGTATCTGGTCGGTCGCGGGCTCTATGCGGACGTCGAGAATCTAGACCGCGCGACACCCGAGCAGCGCGCCTTTTTGGACGAGTTGGGGCAGCGGTTCGCGAATGACCGCTTCGATGTTTCGCGACTGATTGCTGCGATCGTCAAGTCCACGTGGTACCAAGCGGTCAGTGTCGAAGGCGACTATGAATCGGATACCTTCCATCGCTCGCTCAAGGTGTTGAGTCCTGAGCAGGTGTTCGATTCGCTGGAGCAAGCCTTGATGTTGCCGGTCGGCCGGATCGATCCGACTTCGCCCCGGTGGTCGGGTGAGATGTCTCAGCTGGTCACGCGGCTCAGCGAAACCGTCGGTGCAACTCCGGAAGAATATGCATCCGGCATTCCTCAAGCGCTGATGTTGATGAATGGAAGAATGACCAGTGATGCGGTCGATTTAGAACAAAGCCGTCTGCTGCGAGCCGTCGTCGAGTCGCCGTTCTTCGGCGACAGCGATCGTATCGAAACGCTGTACTTGGCCGTATTGACTCGAGGGCCGACGGCTGAGGAGGCGGAGGCGCTTGCCGCCTACATCGCTGACAAGCCAACCATTGCAGCACAGCGAAGCGCCTTCGGCGAAATTTTATGGGCGTTGCTCAACAGTCCGGAGTTCGTGCTATGTCGGTGACCGACCATTTTGATTCTTTCTCACGCCGCGACCTGTTGCAGGTGGCGACCGCAGCGGTCGGCGGTGTCAGCTGCTCAGGTTGGCTTCCGAAGCTGGCGCGGGCAACCGAGGGCAAGCGGCCTCCGAAGGCTTGCATCTTGCTGTGGATGGCAGGCGGTCCCAGTCAGTTGGAAACGCTCGATCCGAAACCGGGCCACAAGAACGGAGGACCGACAAAGGCCATCAAGACGTCGGTTCCAGGAATCGAATTGAGCGAAAACCTTCCGGCCATTGCCAGCCAGATGAGCGACATTTCGCTGATTCGGTCGATGAAAACTCGAGAAGGAGATCATGGTCGGGCGACGCAGTTGATGATGACCGGTTATCGGCCCATGGGGGGAACGATCGAGTATCCCGTGCTGGGCTCGCTGCTTGCCCAGCGTTTGCAATCCAAGGATGCCCAGCTACCTGGGTTTGTCTCGATCGCCTCATTCAGGCTGGGCAACCTCGGTGCTGGATTTCTCGGGCCTCGGTACGCGCCGCTGCTGGTGTCGGGCGTCAGCAATGATCCGAACACTCGGGCAAATTTGACGGTTGAGAATCTCAATGCCGCCGGGATCGGCCGTCACGAGTTGGCTGAACGCCAATACCTTTTGGACGTGCTAAGGCGCGGCGTTCCCGTTGATGCGACCGCGGCGAGAAAACACGCCGCCGTGTATGAGCAGGCAATTCGGATGGTCGAGACCCGGGGCGAAGGAGCGTTTGATCTCGACGAAGAGCCAAGTGAACTTCGTGATGCCTATGGGCGCAGTCGCTTTGGCCAAGGTTGCCTTCTCGCTCGGCGTCTGGTCGAGCGCGACGTGCCGTTCGTCGAAGTCACGCTCGATTCGGCGGGCGATGGCAATTGGGATTCACACTTGAACAACTTCCGCTCCGTGCGGTCGATGTGCGAAGTGCTCGATCCGGCTTGGTCGACGCTGCTTCGCGACCTGCGTGACCGCGGAATGCTGGAGTCGACTTTGGTTGTCTGGATGGGCGAATTCGGCCGCACGCCAAAAATTAACCCGAACAACGGGCGCGATCATTTTCCCGATGCTTGGAGCGTCGCCCTGGCCGGAGCTTCCATCATGGGCGGACAGGTCATCGGTGCGACTACGCCGGATGGAATGGAAGTCAAAGACCGTCCCGTGCGTGCTGCCGATCTGTTCGCAACGGTGTTGGAGGCCATCGGGATTCCATCGACCGCCGAAAACCAGATGGGAGATCGCCCGATCCCTATTGTCGACGACGGCTCTCCGATCGAGGAGCTGCTGGGATGAGCCGCCCGAATTCGTGCTGGAAAATCCGGACGATCGTGGCGTTGCGCCGGGCGCCGATTCTTTCGCAGCGAAACGGCACCGAATGTTCAACGTCCATGCGGACCATGGCGGCGCTCAACAGAAAGGCGCGGGAGTTGCCGATCGGACGCTTCGGCCGCGTCTGCGGCTTGGCCACCGTTTTCTTGGTTGTGTGCACTGGCTTGCCGACCGCTCGCGGCGAGGCGGCTGGTGGCCAGCACGACATGCTGTTGCTGCTGCCCGACGGTCCTGTGCATGTGCGTGTTCACGTCACCGACGCAGGCGTTCCCCTGAAGAAAAGGCGTGAAGACTACATCGATCGACTCGTCGCGGCGCTCGACACCGACGGAGATGGCGCGCTCAGTCGTAGCGAGACCACAAAGCACCCGCTGTTCGCTAGCGCGCGTCGGTTTGAAGGTAACCAGTTTCTGAGCTCGCTCCGGCCGCGTCGACCTTACAGCGACGAAGAAATTGCATTGGCGCTCGACCGGGCAGCAGGACAATTGGTCACCTACCGGCAAAACAATGCATTTGCTGAGCAGGACCTTGCCGTCTTCCGCGTGTTGGACGCAGACGAGTCAGGCATCATCGATCGGGTCGAGATGCGATTGGCTCCCGCACGCATCGCCGAGCGCGACAGCGACTTCGACCAATGTGTCACCTTTGATGAGTTTCTTAGCGAACCCTCCGGCGCGCCGGAGGGTGTCGTGCTCAACCCCCTCAATGCCGAGCCTCCCGGTGCGGTTCATTCCGAACTTTTGCGAGATGCGACGGAGCCAATACTCGCGGCTCGGATGGTCCGCCATTACGACAGGGACCGCGACGCGCATCTGACGGCGAGCGAACTGGGATGGCCACAAGCACGGGTCGACCTGCTCGACATCGACGGCAACGGGAAATTGAGCATGCAGGAGCTGAGTCAAATCGCGTCGGCGGCACCCGACATTAGCTTGGCGATCAACTTGGGCAAACCGCCCAGCGAGGCCATGACGCTCGTGGGTGATCCGCCAGCGGACGTCGACGTCGCTCGCCTTGATTTGGTGAGATTGCAGCGACCGAATCTCTCGCTCAGTGTCGGCTACCGTCATCGCGATCCGATCGCAGAATCTCAACAAAACGCGTTGGCCGCATTCAACGCAATCGACACCGATGCGAATGGCTACCTGGACCGTGAGGAAATCACGGAATACCAGCGATTCGAGCGATATCTGTTTGATGCCATGGACCGTGACGGTGACGACCGGGTCTTTGCAGAAGAGATGCTGTCGTACGTTAAAGAATATGCGGAGGCAACTTCGACAACCTGTCAGGTGACGTTGATCGATACCGGCAATGGCTTCTTTCAGATGCTGGATGCCAACGCCGATGGGCGGATCTCGATCCGCGAGCTTCGCGACTGTGAAAGAATGCTGCTGGAAGTGGCGGGGGAAGACGCGGAAATCAATCCCTCGCGGTTGGCGAAGTCCTATCGCATCGAAATCCAACGAGGCGGTGTGAGTCTCTTCGATCGTGTCGATCGTCCGACGGCCGAAACCCCGGAGGCACTCTTGAAGCCACCCAGCGGACCGATCTGGTTTCAGCGGATGGACCGAAATGGAGATGGAGATTTGACCTGGGACGAATTCCTTGGACCGCGAGAAGTTTTTGCGCAGTTGGATACAGATAACGACGGGTTGATCGATGAGGTCGAAGCCACTAGAGCGAGTGAAGGCATTGATGAGTAACGCGGTAGAGCCCATAACCGATCACGACGCGACATTACTCGAAGAGGTCGAGCGCCTTCGTGATGCCCGACGACAACTTCGGGAGGAAGTCGGCAAAGTCATCGTCGGTCAACAGGAAGTTGTTGACCTGCTACTGCTGGGGCTGCTCTGTCGGGGACACGTGTTGCTGCACGGCGTGCCAGGACTTGGCAAGACCTTGATGGCGCGGACGCTGGCTCAAACGCTCGACCTGCGTTTTAAACGCGTGCAATTCACCCCGGACCTGATGCCGTCGGACATCACTGGGACGGACGTGATCGAAGAGCAGGAGGGCGGTGGCGGTCACCGGCTGAAGTTCGTTCCAGGGCCGATCTTCACGAACTTTCTGTTGGCGGACGAAGTCAATCGGACGCCACCCAAAACACAAGCCGCCTTGTTGCAGGCAATGCAGGAGCACGAAGTCTCGATCGGGAACGTGACCTATGCATTGGACCCACCGTTCTTCGTCGTAGCGACGCAGAACCCGATCGAAATGGAGGGAACTTACCCACTGCCCGAAGCGCAGGTCGACCGCTTCATGTTCAATATTCGCGTCCGCTATCCAACCGTAGACGAAGAAGCCGCGATCATTCGCGGGACGACCGGGGTGAAGGCAGGGGAACCCAATGCGGTGTTGTCTGCTGACGATTTGCTGCGATTGCAGGAGATCGTTCGCAGCGTACCGGTTTCCGATGATGTCATCATGTACGCGGCTCGACTCGTGAATGCCTCGCGACCCGCCAAGGCAGACGATCGCCCCCGCGTGACCATCGATGCGGTGCGTAAGTATGTCACGTACGGGGCCAGCCCGCGGGCCGGGCAGGCGCTGATTCTGGCGGGAAAGGCCCGTGCGGTACTGGAGGGCCGGTATCATGTCGACTTTGCGGACGTGCGAGCCCTGGCGCACCCGGTCCT
>JBGTCJ010000357.1:0-4836 GCA_041748895.1 Pirellulaceae bacterium | reverse complement strand
CGCCCCGTGCTGGATCGCCACCCAACTCAGCTCGCCGGCGCGTGTCGTTGGGTAGGGTCCTTCTGGCAGGAAACGGAGCTCTGGCGTCTCGGGGCGATAAAAAACTTCCGCCTGCTGAATGAGCGTCATCGTTAATCCGGGAGCGACGTGAGTGGGATCGGATTGCGGTAGCGAATCGCCGCTGGACAGCGATCCGGATTGACTTGTGCGAAACGTATCGCGAATCTACCGACCAACCGAGATTTTAGGAATGACTCGGGTCGAGATGCCGTGATGGTCCTGCCCAGGGACGGGGTTGGCCACTGCACTAGGGGGAGGAGCCCAACTTGCTTCGTGATCGCTTACTGAGTTCGGCAGCCCTGATTGCCGCATCCCTTCTTCTGATGTGGCTCGACTACCGCTATCCGCTAGGCGGTTCCGCCGGTCTGTGGCTTTTGCCGCTACTCCTTTTTTTTGCTTTGGGGACGGTTTACGACGCGTCCACGTTGATGCTTGGGTCAGGAATGAGTGTGCATCGGCGGACCACCCTCGCGGCGACGACCGTTGTGGTGCTGGCGCCGGCGATCCCATTGCTCTGGCCGTTGTGGGGAGCTCGGTATCCGTTGGACTGTCCGCTGGGGACGTTGGGATGGATCGTGTGCGGGGTCTTGTTGGCGATGTTTCTGGTGATCGGTCGTGAGATGATGGTGTATCGCTTGCCATCGGCCGGCCTCTTGAATGCGTCGCGCGATGGGGAAAACCCTGCTCGCGGTTCAGGCACGCTGGAGCGAACCGTTTGCGGCGTCTTCGGGTCACTTTATGTCGGAGTTCCGATGTCGCTTCTGGTCGTCATTCGCGGATTGCCGGGCGCGGTGGAGGGCGAGACAAATAACGCGAGTTGGGGTCTGGCCGCATTGATCACGACGATCGCAGTCACCAAGTCCGCCGATGCCGGGGCCTATTTCACGGGCAGAGCGTTGGGGCGGCGAAAATTGGTCCCTCGGATCAGCCCCGGCAAAACGGTCGAAGGGCTGGTGGGGGGTATTTCAACCGCGATGATCGTTAGTTTCGGATGTTTTTTCGGACTGATTCCGGCCATTGCCGAAGTGTCCCAAGTGCCGCCGTTGTGGGGGCCGCTCGTATTCGGCGCAACCTGTGCGTTGGCTGGCGTGTGGGGCGATTTGGCTGAATCCCTCATCAAACGCGATGCGGGATTCAAGGACAGCGGGGCTTGGCTACCGGGTTTGGGTGGCATGTGGGACGTCACGGATTCGCTCCTCGCCGCCGCGGGGCCGGCTTGGGTTGCCCTGGCGGTCGGCGTGGCGGGATCGTAACTTAGTTGGTCGTCGCTGTGTACAATGGAGGCGACTTGCAGCAGTTCGACCGGACACCACGACGGGTCCGGCCCTTCACCACTTCGCCCCAGAGACGCTTAAGGGAGTTTTGAGGCCTCGGAAAGTCGGATCGCCATGGCGAGCACGCATCGCGAGCACGACGGTTCGGACCCAAACCGCATTTCGAGCGGGGCACAAAGGCACTGAATGACTGAAGCAACCCTGGCGATTCATTCGCCCGACGAGATCCTCACGCTGTTTGGGGCTCGCGACCAGCATCTGCGGACGATCCGCAGGCTTTTTGATGTCACGATCACTCACCGCCAGGGGCAGATTCGGGTTTCCGGTGAACCCGAAGCGGTGCAGCAGACGACACGGGTTCTTGAACGGCTGAGACAGTTGAGTCGTCGCAAGGGGATCATCAGTCCGCTCGACGTTCAAGCTGCCGCGGCTGAGGAATGTGGAACCGTTGAGGGCGAGCAGAGCCGTGTCACGGCAGTCGCTGACGTCGAAATTCGGCAAGCCGGCCGCAAGGTTCAGCCGCGAACCGAAGGCCAGGCGCGGTATGTCGAGATGATTCGCACCCACGACTTGACCATTGCGACGGGCCCAGCGGGGACCGGAAAGACGTTTTTGGCGGTCGCCACCGCGATCGAATCGTTCAAGGCGGGCCAGGTCCGAAAAATTGTCTTGGTACGTCCGGCGGTCGAAGCCGGCGAAAACCTCGGTTTCTTGCCAGGCGACCTGCGTGCGAAGCTGAACCCGTACTTGCGGCCACTGCTCGACGCGCTCAACGATATGGTGGACTTCGACCAAGCTCGCAGTTTGATGGAGCAGGAGATCATCGAGGTGGTCCCGCTAGCGTACATGCGTGGCCGGACATTGAACGATGCCTTCATCATTCTTGACGAGGCACAGAATGCGACGGTTGCCCAAATGAAGATGTTTCTGACTCGCATGGGTGAGCGGAGCAAAATGGTCGTCAGTGGCGATGCCAGTCAGTTGGATTTACCAAAAGGGGTTACCAGTGGTTTGGCCGATGCCATCAGGCGTTTGGAAAACATCGATTCCGTGGCGATCATGCGGCTCGAGAAAGTCGATATTGTTCGTCACCGGTTGGTACAGCGGATCGTC
This sequence comes from Pirellulaceae bacterium, assembly GCA_041748895.1. Lineage (GTDB taxonomy): Bacteria > Planctomycetota > Planctomycetia > Pirellulales > Pirellulaceae > UBA6163. The sequence continues at coordinate 2,389 of JBGTCJ010000357.1, read as the reverse complement.
GAGGCGTATGAGAAGCAGGACGATTGAGCCCTTTGGGGTTGCGACAAGTTCGCTACGATGAGCACATCGTCCAACAAACGGGCGGGTAAGGAGCGACTGCGGTCGCTCGGAATACCCGGCACGGGCCTACTGCAGTGGTGGCAAGCCGCGTCGGCCGAGGGGCTCTGGCCGCGAATCGCGATGGCCGTGGTTGCCGGCGGCATGATGCTTTTCGTTTGCCGCAGTTGGGAACCCCCTTTTCCCTATCGCACCGGCGATTATCCGTCTCGTGACTTGATCTCCCGCGTCGATTTTCAAGTGCCCGACGCGGCGGCCACTGAGGCGGTGCGAATGCAGCGGCGTCGCGAAGTCTTGGCATACTACGTCAACCGCACGCAGCCGCTGGTCCAGCGGCGCGCGGAGTTGAAGGACCAGTTGTTCTTGGTCCTTGGCGCCGAATCGTTCGATCAAATGACTCAGGACGAAAGGCGGGCGTTTGCTGAGCTTTACCAGGACAGCGAGACGGCGGAACCGGGACACCGCGGTTCGGACCGTTTCGCAACCCTCAAGAGCGTGTTGGCCAACGACCCCGATTTGTCGAAGACCGATGATGCGGTCCGAATCGCGATGTTGCCGGCCATGGAGACGGGGCTGTTGCAGTCGCTAACCCATTCTGCGGAACAGGGCGATCTGAGAGTCATTCGCGTTTATTCACCCGGTGGGTCGATGGAAGCGCAGGCTGTCGAAGTTTCGCGAGTCCGGATCGCACAGGCGAAACTGGAGTTGGAGCAACGGTTGAAGGAACAATTTCGTCAGCGGTTCGAGGGCGATCAAGCTCAAGTCGTTGCCGAAATGATCATGCATTGGATTTCGCCGCGTTTACCTGAGACGTTGGCGTACGACGATGAGTTATCGGGCAAGGCCAGACAAGAAGCGGCTGATCAGGTCGAAGATGTGATGAAGACTTTTCGTCGCGGGATCACGCCGTTGGCTCGCGCCGGCCAGTCGCTGCAATTGGCTCAGTTGGAACTATTGCGCAGCGAATGGCAACAGATGACCCGTCAGATGGGCTGGCCCGATCGCCTCGCGAGGGTCTTCGCCTATGGCGGAATGATTGCGGCGTTGTTCCTGTTGTGCGGTGCCTACATCTACTTCATCGATGACCGTGAGCTGGTGCGGGATATCAGCAAACTGGCTCGATTGCTCGGCTTTGTCGTCGCGACCGTGGCGCTTTGCTACCTCGCCTCTCGCGACCAGTGGCGAGCGCAGTTGATTCCGCTTGCCATGGCGGCAATCACTGCCGCCGTCGTTTATGGCCGTGAACTTGCCATGCTGTTGATGGCCGCCTGCAGCTTAGCGGTCACCATGTTCATCGGTTCGGATATTGCGGAACTTGTAATCATGGCGGCCGTGTGCACATCGTGCGTGCTGCTGTTGGGACGAATTCGCAGTCGAGGGCATTTGCTGCATGTAGGTCTCGGCAGCGCAGCGATCACCGGCGCAACGGTCGTCGGTGTGGGGATCGTAACGGGTCAGATGTTTGCTGCGGATGAGCCCGCTTCTGAGTTGTTGCCACTCATCCCGTCGATCGACTTGAGCACGACGATCAAGGTGCTACTCAATGACGCGTGGTGGGCCGGTGGCAGCGTGATTGTTGGGGCACTGGCAATGACCGGTCTGCTCCCATTGGTCGAGAAGGGTTTCGGTGTCCAGACCGACTTGAGTCTTTTGGAATTGGGTGATGCGAGCCACCCCCTGCTTCGTCGTCTGGCGCAGCGTGCGCCGGGGACTTACAACCACAGCATCAATGTGGCGTCGATCGCCGAGGCTGCGGCGGACTCGATCGGCGCCAACGGGTTGTTGGTGCGCGTCGGTGCCTACTTCCACGACATCGGCAAGATGTTCAAACCCGAGTACTTCATCGAAAATCAAAGTCAGGGAAAGAACCAGCACGATACGCTGCAACCGGCAATGAGCACGCTCGTGATCATCGCGCACGTCAAGGACGGCGCCGACCTGGCTCGCACCAACCACCTGCCCGAGCCGATCATCCAGTTCATTCTCCAACATCATGGGACGACACTCGTCGAGTATTTCTACCGCGAGGCCACGAAACGCAGCGAGGCGAGCCCCAACCGCGAGGAAGTTAGCGATAGTGATTTCCGCTACCCTGGTCCCAAGCCACAAACGCTTGAGGCCGCGGTTCTGATGATTGCCGATACGGTTGAAAGCGCCAGCCGGACTCTGGTGGACCCGACGAGCGCTCGAATCGCCGGGCTCGTTGAACAGATCGCCGAGAAGAAAATGGCCGACGGCCAGTTTGATGAATGCGGATTGACATTCAAGCAGCTCGAGCAGATCAAGCGGAGTTTGGTCAAGTCGTTGACAGCCATCTACCACGCGCGGGTGA
>JBGTCJ010000356.1:0-1816 GCA_041748895.1 Pirellulaceae bacterium | reverse complement strand
GTGTTTGGGGCGGTGCTGCTGCGTGTCCGCAGTAAACGCGTCGTCATCGGCACCTTGATGGCCATCGTCTTGATCACGGCCGGGTTGTTGGTTTTCCGCGGTCCGATGCTTCGCTACGGTCGGCAGTTCAGCGAATCGACTTCGGCGGGCCAAGCGCTCAAGGCTGTACTTCGCAACAGTTCTATCGGATCGCTCGGTTGGCGATTGGGACTTGAGGAAGCGAATGAATCGCTGATTGCGGAGCGGATCTGGTTCGGTTGGGGCGACGTGCACTTCTGGAACGTCGACGCCGATAGCCAGCGGCCATGGGGGTTGGCGACGTTGGTCACGGGAGCCTACGGCGTCATCGGGTTCGGCGTTTGGCTCTCGATCACGCTGGTGCCGCTGGGCGTCGCAGCGGTTCGCGGTGCGAACGAACGTTCCTTTAGCGCGGGTTTGGTCTTCAGCGAAGGTTTGGCGATTCGTGGACTCGCGGTGATCCTGCTCGTCCACGCCATCGACGCGGCGCTCAACAGCGGGTATTGGTTGCCGATCGTTTTCTGCTTGGGGTTGGTCAACGCGGAGTTGGGAAGGCCGACCGAAGCGGATTGATGCCGCCTGTTGCGCGGCGAAGGTCGGGTCGGGTCACGGCGTTTTCGCTGGTCCGTAGCGATCGGACCAGCGACCCAATCAACATGGTGCGTCCACGCGGTTTGTTGGCAACTTGATGCAGGCAAATTCTCCTTTTTCTCGTATCGACCTTGGCAACGTTGCGATCGATGTCGCGACCGAGGCGGAGACTTGCGCGCACATTGCCGAATGCCTCGAGCGTGGCCGTGGAGGCAATGTGGTGACCGTCAATCTCGATCACTTGCTCCGCTGCAAGCGCTCGGCCGACTACCATCAATTGGTCTCTCGCGCCGACCTCGTGGTCGCCGATGGGATGCCGTTGGTTTGGGCCAGCCGGATGCAGGGGACACCGCTCCCCGAACGCGTTGCGGGCTCGTCCCTGTGCCTCTCGCTCGCGGCGACACTCGCCTCGTCGAGCCGGCGGATATTCCTTCTCGGTGGTGATCCGGGGGTGGCCGAAGTCGCGGCGGAAGTGTTGTCGCAGCGGTTTCCCGGCCTCCAGATCGCCGGGACCTATTGTCCCCCGTTTGGATTCGAAAAGGATCCTGCACAACTCGAGCTGATTCGTCGGCGGATCGCAGAATCGGCACCCGACGTCGTTTACGTGGCGCTCGGCTCGCCGAAACAGGAGCAACTGATCGAACGATTGCGGTCGGAGTTTCCGGGTGTGTGGTGGACGGGCATCGGGATCAGCCTCAGTTTCATCACGGGTGATGTGAGGCGTGCCCCCCGGTGGGTACAGCGGATCGGGTGTGAGTGGATTCACCGTCTGGTCCAGGAACCTCGGCGACTGGGACGCCGTTATCTGGTCGACGGCATCCCATTCGGGATCGAATTGTTGGTCACCAGCGCCGGCCGTCGGTGGCAAGCCGGCGGACGGTCGTGAAGCGGTGAGTCTCGTTTTTCGCAGTTTTTGCGTCGCATAGGTCACAAAACGGAGGAGGAAAAGATAAAAAGGGGAAAATAGGGCGAATTTGGTGGATACGCCGATGGGGGTATCTACGTTAGAACTTCGTCATCGCGAAATGCGGGACTGGATTACCTCAACAGAGTGGTTTCCAGCGAACCTGACTGGAGCGGTGGCGAGTATGCCGGCTTCGCAACAAGTTTTTCCAACTGAGTGTGTCTTCAATGAGTGTTCGCTTCGCAAGATTGGGTTTGGCAACCGCCCTGATGGTTGTCGCTTTCACGCTATGGGCGGAGGAAT
>JBGTCJ010000355.1:0-10833 GCA_041748895.1 Pirellulaceae bacterium | reverse complement strand
CTCCTTGTGACGCGCAGTGGAACAACTACGCGCAGTCTGGGGAGCCCGACGAGGAGGGGATCGCGTTATTGCAGGCCACGCCGCACGACATTGTCCGATTTACGCCCGAGGCCGGTGGGGGTTGGGCCAAGGTGCTTCTGCTCGATTTGCCGGGCCGCCAAATACCATCGGCTCCGAGGGGCGAACTTGCCATGCAGGTGCTCGGGCTGGAGGGCCAAGCATTCGCCGCGAAATGGAGTGACATCGCATCGATTGACCTCTGGGAGGAGCGAATCGAGCGAGAAACCGCCGAGCGGATCAAAGCGGGTGATTTCACGGGCGCCTATCCGTATCTCGCGATTTTGATCCGTGATGTGCCCAACCGCCCGGGGTTAAAGACGCTTCGTAGTGAGTACTTGTTGGGCAACGCTGCCAAAAGGTTCCGCGATGGTGAACTCGAGCCAACGCTCGCGATGCTCGAGGAACTCCGCCGGTTCAATCCCGACTATCGTACCGCGGCGGTCTTGGGCGTGATTAGCCGCGTGACCGACGCGATCATGACAAGGATGGTCGAAAATCGTCAGTTTGATGACGCGCAAAAGCTGCTCGCTCGCCTGATCGCCGACTACCCCTCGGGCGATGTCGATTCGATCCAGAAGTGGGACCGGCAGTTCCTTGCCATGGCGGAAGCTAAGCAAGAGGAAGCGGTTGCCGCGAAGGAGCTCGAAGATTTCCGGACCGCGCGTCGCGCAGCCTTGGAGAGCCTCTACCTGTATCCCGAAATCCCCGGGGGTGCGGCATTGGTGCGAGAGATCGATGCGATCTATCCACTGGTTCGCGTCGGCGTCCTGCAGAGCGCCGGTGACCTCGATCCGACTCGAATCGACAATTGGGCGTCGCGGCGGGCGGGTCGGTTGGTGTACCGCACGCTGTTCGAGATGCGGGGCACGGGGCCCGAGGGAGGTGAATACGATTTTGTCCTCGGTGACGCCGAGCAGAGCCCCGATCGATTGACACTCGATTTGACGTTTCTGCCGCAGAAGATGCGCCCGCCGTTTGACAACCTCGATTCGCAAACCATCGCGGATTGGTTCGCGCTGCGAGCCTCACCGCGCTCGGATCACTACGTCGCCCCTTGGGCGGCGATCCTCGATTCGACCACTCTCCGAGGTCCGCGACAAATTTCGTGCCTCTTGCGGCGGCCTCACGTGCTGCCCGTCAGCCTCTTGCAGATTCCGATCCACGGTGAGATGGTCGGTCTATCGCCAGGTGAACCGACCGGCGTCTATCGTTTGGTCACCGAAGACGCGGTCACGCCCGGAGAGCAAAGGTTCAAACTCGTTGGTGATCCGGTAACTGTGAGCCAGCCACGGGAGATCGTTGAGATCAAAATCGCAACTTCAGCCAACGGCGTTTCAGGCCTACTTCGCGGTGAGCTCGATATCGTTGATCACCTCTTCCCCGCGGACGCGGCGAGGCTGAGGCGGTCGCGAAATGTGGTCGTCGCCGATTTCCCTTTGCCGACCGTTCACATGTTGGTCCCTTGCTCGGACCATCCATTTCTCGCCGAGCCGGCGTTCCGGCGGGCATTGGTTTATGGGACCAACCGTGAGGATATCCTTCAGGGTGAGTTGCTAGAGAACCAGCCGTTTCCTGGTTGTCGCGTGATCTCGGGACCGTTCCCCGCCGGCGTCGTTAGCAATGATCCTTTGGCCTATGCCTACGACGAGACGATTGTGCCGAGGAGTTATCAGCCGCAGGTTGCGTCATTGCTCATCGTGCTCACCCAGAAGCAGATGGAAGCGGCCGCCACGCGGAAAAAAGAAACTCCACCCAAGTTGACCCCGATTCGGTTGGCGGTACCGGATGATGATCTGTCGCAAATCGCATGTCAGGCGATCAAGTCGCAGTGGGAACTGATTCAGGTGCCGGTGGAGATTGTCTCTCTCCCATCGGGTGTGACGCGACCCGAACCCGGGACGGCAGATTTGGTCTACACCACGGCGGCTGTCTGGGAACCGACGATTGACGCACGACGCGTGCTCGGTCCCGACGGCTTGGCAAAAAGTCAAAATCAGATGATCGGGCTGGGCCTTCGACAACTCGAAAGTGCGAACACTTGGAAAGAGGTTCGCGAAAAGTTGTTCGAGCTGCATTTCATTGCCAACCAAGAATTGCCGATCATCCCGCTGTGGCAAGTGGTCGATTCGTTCGCCTACCGTCGCGACCTTTCGGGGATCGGAAGCGATATCGTGTCACTCTATCAAAACGTCGAGCGATGGCGATTAAATCAGTGAACGAGCGTTTGAAGTGGTGCGGTGGCCGACCTTGCGGATTCGGCGCTCTCAGCGGTGGCGTCCTGATCATCGTGCTGGGGTTGCTGGCTGGAGATTCATCGGCGAGATCGCAGGAGACCGGGCGATCCCCCGAAAGCGTCGGCGTCGACGCCGACGAGCTCAACGTCGCACATCCGTGGGACTATTCGCCCTACCGAGTGAAGGTGTGGCTGGCTGGCGATCGCCCGGAAATGGGTGCGACGGACCTGGCTGGGCCATTAGCCGAATACCTCGACCGTGATTTCGGGGCGGTTTGGCAGACCTCGGTCTCCGATGCACCTCCGGCGGTTCGATCGGCTTCACAGCGGCGCATCGATTCGCTCGATTACGACTCAATCACCGCCGCCGATCCGGTGTTGGCCGTCAAGCGAAACCACCCCGACGCGGTGCGAATACGGATCGCATCCGATGTGGCCCAGTACGTCCGCAAGTGTTACTCCACGGTGGATCGCATCCGGGAAGTGATTCGTCGGGGCGAGTCGATCGGAAACGGCCATCTGGACGGAGTCGCAGAAATCCTTGTGCCTGTCGAGGGTGACTCGATCGCCGTCCGTGATCAATGGAAAGATCCCGATACGGAAGCGATTCTGACTAGTCGGGCGATGGCCTCGCAATTGACAGATCCTGAAGCGAAGATCATTCGATTGCCTATCGATGATTTGGTGACCGAAGAAATCCAACAACACGATAAGATCTTTATCGTCCGCATCGATTCATCGCGGCTCCCCTTGATCGTGTCGGTGGTTGAGATCGATTGTTTGATGCGAGTTTTTTCGACAGTCCAGAGAGTCGAGGCGATTAGCCTCGGATCCCTCCCAGCCGCGATCGGTCGTGCGATCACTCTCGCTTTCGCGCCGTCGATTCGCATCGACGAAGCGGGCCAAAAGAACGCGATGGGATTGATTCGTGCCGCCGGCTTGATCGAGGATCCACACAGTCCCGCGGCCATCCGGGTCAATGATTTTTTGATCCCCATGGTTCGCAAGGACGACCGCAATGCCTCGCCGATCGCGATCGGCCCGCTGGACTGGTCGTATCTGCATGTGAAGGAAATCGATGGAGCAAAAGTGAAGATGGACCTTTACGCGGGGCGACCGGGAGGGCTTCAAGGGCGAAAGAACAAACGGATTTTTTGGACGGCGATGCGAGTTCGTCCGATCGACGACCATAGCGTGATTCGGCTTCACGCTCAGAGAGATCCGTCGACTCCGCTAATCGGATACGAGATTTACGAGAAGGCACTCGATTCGATCGAGATGACCCTGGTGGGGAGGACCGATTGGGATGGCCGTTTGCGGATCGACCGAACCGAGTCCGTGATGAGATTGCTCTATGTCAAGAACGGTGGTGCGGTTTTGGCGAGACTTCCCATCGTCCCAGGACAGAATGCGCTTCAAGTCGCCGATCTTGTGGGTGATGATCAACGACTTCGCGCCGAGGCCTACCTGCGAGGCACTCAGAATGCCATCGTTGATCTGATCGCGATTCGAAGCCTGCTGGCTGCACGAGTCCGGTTGCGACTGGAAAAGGGGCAGATCAGCGAGGCACGCGAGTTGCTCGAGCAATTGCAGGCCCAGCCATCCTACGATGCGATCGCAGGCGACATGGGGAAGAAGTTCGTTCAAATCAAAGGCCGCAATGCCGGTGAACAGCAACGCATTGACAAGATGTTCGCGCAGACCCGCGAGATGCTCGTCAAGAACATCAACAGCAAAATGATCAATGATCTGGAAGTCGAAGTGATTCGTGCCGAGCGGGTTCGGGCAACCGAGCCAGCAGCGACCGACGAGGCTCCGGCACCTGATTCGGACTAACCGCTTTGCATCTCGCAAATGCGGATCGCATCGAGCGCGATTTGACCATCGAGCGCCGGATGCAGGTCTCCCGTTCGAACGGCCCTCGCCGCAGCATCGAGCTCTTCAGCAAACAGGGAGATCGGGTCTGCGGCCTGCGTCTCCGGTCGCTCGAGCGTGCCATCGGCGTGAGCAATCGTCAGCGGGATGGCCGAAGATTGCCCGTCTCCAAATGCCGCCATCTCGAATTGAACATTGGCCCGCTCGAACTGCACGTCGTATCCGTGTGTGAATCCCCTCGAGGGTTGGTCAATCACGCCGGAGACGGCGCTCACGACCAATGCAGGGTCGTCGAAATGGAAGATGGTTTCGACGTACTTGGGGCAATCACCCACCATCCGTCGTGCCGAATGCGTTGAGTTTGGCATGCCAAACAACATTCGGATCAGGTGAGCGTCATGAACGTGCAGGTCGATCAAGGGGCCGCCCACTCGCATGCGGTCGTAAAAATCAGGAATCCAATCGGGAGGTCCGATGACTCGTTTGAATCGACCGCCAAGCAGCTTGCCGAACCGTTGGTCCGCAACCGCATCGAGCAACAGCCGGTACTCGGGATAAAACGGGAGGATGTGAGCCACAAGCAATCGGCCGCCAACCGCCCTCGTGCCATCTCCGCTTTTCCCGGCGGCTTGGGTCATCAACGGTGCGCCTTCGTCGGCCGAGAGCACCAAGGGCTTCTCGCAAAGGACATGCTTGCCCGCCGCCAGGGCACGCGAGATGGCGTCGCGGTGCAAGTGCGGTGGCAGGCAAATGTCGATCAGATCGATGGAATCATCGGCCAATAGGGGGTCGAGAGTCGAATGGGCAGACAGGTGGGAAACGTCAATCCGTTCACCCGGTGGCCCAAAATTGCCTTGAATCCCTCGCCAATCACCGGCCCGCTTGCGAGCGTCTCGACTACAGAAGGCAACCAGTTCGGCCTCACGACACTTCTGGTACGCGAGGTAATGAATCCAGCCCATGAACCCGACGCCGACCAGTCCGACCCGCACCATTCGCGTAATTCCCCGCGCTTTAGTGATTGGAGGCGATTCACAATGCTCGTCAATCGCCTGAAATGTACCGCAAGAAGCCTACCCGATCGGCGCAGGCGATGTGGCCCTTGGTCGCCCCCACGCGTCACTTGAACACGGCGGGTCACCAACGGTCGGTGCTAAACCTTTCAGAAACCGCTCGGTTGCAGGGTGAATGATCCCGCGCCGCACAATTGACGCCGAACGGCTCCCCGCGAAACACCGAGGGTCTGGGCGATCCGTCGCTCGGAGCAGCCAGCAGCCGGCAAGTTGTTGATTGCAATGGACTTGCCCATCGCCAGCTGATTGGCCATGGAGCACTCGGGGTAGGCGTTCAGGAATGAAAGCCGACCGTGACGGGTACGAATCGACGAGGTTCGTGCGTCAACCGTTTGGAACAGATCGGCAAGTGCCTCGCTGCGCAACGTCCGAGCCGTGTTGAACCGCGGGTGCGGAAAAAACGAGGCAGCAACTGCAACCTAACGATGCAACCCCGCTGGGTCCACAGAGCACGACTCGCGGCTGGAGACAACTCTCTCGAAAACAAGTGGTTACGTCAACGACTGTGCCATTCATGGATGGCACCTATTGGGTTGATGGGTGGCACCTAGCGAGCTTGATGGGTGGCACCTAGCGAGCTGATGCTACGGTGGATGGTGGGTGGCACCTAGCGAGCTGTGGGTGGCACCTAGCGAGCTGCGAACTCGAGCAGACTGCTCCGCACAAGGCAAACAAAAGGTGGGTGGCACCTTGTGTGAACACTCATGCGTGCTTGTAGGAATCGACCAACGTCGGATTGAGTTCGGGGTCGTACCAGTCAGGCGTCTTGACGGCGCACTTGGCGTTGTCAAAGACGACTCGCTGTGGCACACCGCCGAGAGTCCAAAACGCACTCCCAGGCCTGCGGAAGAAGCTCTCGGTATCCTCCGTGAAAACGGCGTCGGTGGAACCTTTCCGTGAATGAATCACGAATCACGAAAGGTGCCACCCACGAATCACGAAAGGTGCCACCCACGAAGAATCACGAAAGGTGCCACCCACGAAGAATCACGAAAGAATCACGAAAGGTGCCACCCACAAAACGCGAAAGGTGCCACCCACGAATGGCACAGTTATTCGTGGGTGGCAGCTTGTTTTGAAGTGTCCTGGAGGCTTCTGGTGACCCCGTGATGCCGCGAGCGGCAATCTGAGACACGCCCCGTCCACTAGGCCTAGGCGATCGTTTCGACCGCCGAACGCCTGAATCATCGTCAACTTACTGCGGCTGCGACTGGTCGCCCCAATCTCGCAACCGACGACACCGTGAGATGAACTCTTCGACACCGCTTTCCTGATCGAGAGATACCAACTGCGGCTGGTGGTCTCTCTTTACGCCGACAACCTTAAGTAGTGACGCGGCCCCCTGGTTGTACGCGATGAACTTTCGGTGGGCCAAAGCGTCAGCGACAAACTCGTGAGCCGGCGGAAGGTCGGCCAACTGCTGCGCACCTTCGTCAGACAACAGCAATGCGACCGCATCAAAAACCACCGAAGGCCCGCCGCCGATTTTTTCATCGGCAGCGACAGAACTCCCGTCATTTGTGGTGACCCCGCCCACTTTCGGTGCGATCAGCTTGGCCGTCGCCCCTTCCTTCTCGATTGCGGCGATCAGCCCCTTCAATTGTTCTCCATCGATGCCGTCGGTGACGAGAATCCCCACGGTGCGGCCCGCAAAACTCGCAGGGCCATTTTTGAGAATGCTCAGCGCCGGTGAAGGAGGCAGGTCCTGCCTCGTCGGGCGAGCGGCCTCTGCCGGATCAGGCATCTCGTCCAAGCCCAGGCCGTCAGCGACGTCTTGCGCCAAATCGTTGTCAATGTTGAGCAAGTGCGACACCATGCGGGCACGGATGTCGCTCCGCTTCACTTTGCTCAATTCAAACGTCAGCGCATCGGCAATGTGTTGTTCAACGGTTGTTTGGCTGATGTAAAACTGACGGGCCTGGCTGTAATGGTCCGAAAACGTTTCTGACCTCGACCGCTGTTTCTCGCCTTCTTCCGCTGCGGTATAGCTGCGAAATCCATGCTCGGGTGACTGCCGCGGCCCGCTCCCCCACGAGTTTGGCTCGTAGTTCACGCGCCCGACCGGATTGCTCATCGCCATGTGACCATCTTGCTGGAAATGGTGCACGGGGCACTTCGGCGCATTGATTGGCAAGTGCGTGAAGTTGGGACTTCCTAGCCGTTTCAGTTGCGTGTCGAGATACGAGAAGTTACGCCCCTGCAGCAGCGGATCATTGCTGAAATCCATTCCTGGGGTGATGTTCTGAGTGCAGAACGCAACCTGTTCGGTCTCGGCGAAGAAGTTATCGACAGTGCGGTTGAGGACCAAACGTCCGACGGGGCGGACGGGAACCAACTCCTCGGGAATGATCTTGGTGGCATCGAGGATGTCGAAGTCGAACTGATCGGCGAACTCTTCATCAAAGAGTTGCAGCCCCAGTTCCCACTCGGGATAGTCGCCCGCCTCGATCGCTGACCACAGGTCACGACGATGGAAGTCGGGGTCCGCGCCATTGATCTTCACAGCCTCGTCCCACAGTACCGACTGCAATCCTTGCTTCGGCTTCCAGTGAAATTTGACGAATGTCGACTTGCCTTCGTCATTGATCAAGCGAAAGGTGTGAACCCCAAATCCTTCCATAAATCGAAACGACCGAGGGAGCGTTCGATCGGACATGATCCACAGAATCATGTTCATGCTCTCGGGCGTCAGGGTGACAAAATCCCAGAAATTGTCGTGTGCCGTTTGGGCTTGTGGAAAGCCGCGATCGGGGGCCGGTTTGGCCGCGTGGATCAAGTCTGGGAACTTGATCGCGTCCTGAATGAAGAAGACGGGAATGTTGTTGCCCACCAAGTCCCAATTGCCTTCCTGCGTGTAGAGCTTCACGGCGAAGCCTCGAACATCACGGGCAAGGTCGGGTGATCCCTTGTTGCCAGCGACAGTTGAGAAACGCACAAAGGCGGGAGTCTTCTCGCCGCCGCGCTGAAACAGATCCGCCTTGGTGATGTCCGATAGTGATTCGTAGTTTTCGAAGTAGCCATGTGCGCCGAAGCCGCGAGCATGGACCACGCGTTCGGGAATTCGCTCGTGGTCAAAATGAAACATCTTTTGACGAAAGTGAAAGTCTTCGAGCAGGACGGGACCCCGCGGACCCACGGTCAGTGAATTCTGGTTATCGGAAACCGGGATTCCCTCCCGAGTCGTCAGCACTGGCCCGTCGTCGCTGGCGACCTGGTGTGTCTCGCCCGCATCGCCTTTTTCGGTTTTCGGATCTTTGCCATCGGTGGCGGCTGGTGGATCATCGGCTTGCGACCCACGAGCCCCCTTTGGTTCATCAGCGAGCAGGGCGCCGGAAACGCACAGCAGAAGTGGAAACACGAAAACCCGCTGAATAACCTGAACCATGGATGAAACCCTCCGCGACGACGCTGATCAGTGAGAGACTCTGTCACCGATCGTCGCAGAGCAACCGCTGTGCCATCGTGCGAGGTGGCACCCCTCCCAAAGGATGGATCACCACAACCTTGAGAGCACCTCGGCCTGCTGCAGAACCGTCTGCACCGCGCAACCGCGCTCGCGCCGATTCCCTATCTGCCCAATCGAAGGCGACGTTTGCACGCCGGCCAAATCAGCAGACGCCGCGCGAGAGCGCGCATGCGACGAACTTCGGTGGCTTGGGTGAGCCGGTAGCAACGGTGCGGGTGGCCGTGGGGCGGCGGGCCGCTAACTCGATTCGCGGAACATGGCGCTGATCGATTGGTCGTGATGGATCCGCTTGATCGCCTCGGCCAACAGCGGGGCGACGCTCAGCACATGCAGATTGGGCAGTCGCTTTTCGGGCGTCAGTGGGATGCTGTTGGTGATCGCGATCGAATCGATCGGCGCCTCGCGCAAACGCTCGATCGCGGGACCGCAGAGCACGGCGTGGGTGCAGGCGATGTGGATCTCCTCGGCCCCGGCCTTCTTGACGAGCTTGGCGGCGCCGCAAATCGACCCCGCGGTGCTGATCATGTCATCGAACATCACCGCCACCTTGCCATCGATCGGTCCGCCGATGATCGTGCTTTGGCGAACCTCGGTCGCACTGGTCCGCCGCTTGTCGACAATGGCGATCGCGGCGCCCAGACGTTTGGCGTGACCCACCGCGCGCTTGATGCTGCCCTCATCGGGGCTGACCACCACCACGCGATCGGCATTGAGTCCACGGCGCAGAAACGATTCATTGAGGACCGGCGCCGCGTAGAGGTGATCGACAGGGACGTCGAAGAACCCCTGAATTTGCGGTGCGTGAAGATCCATCGCCAAGACGCGATCGGCGCCCGCGCGGGTGATCACATTGGCGACGAGTTTCGCCGTGATCGGGACTCGTCCCTCGTCTTTGCGATCCTGGCGGGCGTAGCCGAAATAGGGGATCACCGCCGTGATGCGGTCGGCGCTGGCTCGCTTGCAACTGTCAATCATGATGAGCAATTCCATCAGATTGTCGTTGCAGGGCGGACAGGTCGGCTGGATCAGGAATACATCGCGACCGCGTACGTCGTCATCGAGCTTGCAAAAATTCTCACCATCGGGAAACTTCCCGAGCGTGATCGCTGAGGGCTTGAGGTGCAGGTGAGTGCAGATCTCTTCCGCCAAATCGGGGTTGGCTCGACCGCTGAAGATTTTCAGTTCACGCATCTAATCAAGCACTCGATTCACTAGATTCTGCGACGGGATAGCCCATTTCTCGCATCTTGGAATCGACCGCCGCGAGCTCGGCCGGGTTGTTGATGCTCAGCGCCTCGCAGGGCTCGAGCACCGGGAGGGCCTCAACGCGTTTACCAGCCCGATGCAGGATCGCCGCGCAATCGGTGAGGTAGAACTCCTGTTGACTGTTTTGGTTGTCGAGCTGATCGAGTGCGGACAGCAACTCGCGCGAGTCGAACAAGTAAGTGCTCATGTTCACTTCGCGAATTTGTCGCTGGGCCTCGGACGCATCCTTCTCTTCAACGATTCCAGTGAACGCTCCATCGCCGGCTCGGATCACGCGTCCCAGTCCGGTCGGGTCCTGTTTGACGAGCGTCCCCAGAAGAAGCGCGGGACGATGGGTTTCGAAGTGCGTGAGCAATTTCTGCAGGCTCTGAGGCTGAAGCAGCGGCGAGTCCCCGGCGACGACAATCACCGGCCCATCGTGGTTTTCGAGAAGGCCGCGGCACTGCATCACCGCATGGCCGGTCCCCAATTGCTCTGATTGAGTGATGAACGAGACGGCGTCACGCCGCGAGGCCAGTTCGGCTCGAACGTCCTCGCCGCGGTGTCCCACCACGACGACCTGGGGCGAAAATCCCGCCGCCTGAAGCGAATCGAGCACGAAGTGGATCATCGGGCGGCCGCATACCGGCAGGAGCACCTTGGGGAGATCGCTCATCATTCGAGTCCCCTTCCCGGCGGCGAGGACGATCGCGAGAGGTGCGGAGGTCATGGCGAAGACTTGCAGGGGAGTCAGCGGTGGTTGGAAAGAGACAATCTCTAGCGGCCACCGCGCGGTACCGGCCCGACCCACGCGGCGAAGATCACGCCAACTCGATCAAGTTTCGGTTCGCGAGAGTGGTATCGTGCCGGGTTTGCCCCCC
>JBGTCJ010000354.1:0-3578 GCA_041748895.1 Pirellulaceae bacterium | reverse complement strand
TCCTGGAATATCGTCACCGCAATCGAGAACACTGCTACTGCCACCGTGGATCAAAAAATCGTGCTGGCCGCCGGCAAGCAGTCGCTTGGCCACCTGATCGAGCGCATACCCCTTGCCGATCGCTCCGAGATTGATCGCCATCCCTTCACGCTCTAGCGAGACCGTGCGCGCCTCCACATCGATCGATACCCCTTGCCATCCCACCAGGGCGCGCGCCGCACGAATCGCATCGGGGGTCGGTTTGGCGCCGCGTTTCTTTGTGAATCCCCAGCAATCGACCAGCGGGCCGGCGGTCACATCGAACGCCCCCGCCGTCAACTCCGACATTCGCTTTGCCAGGGCCAACAAATCGATCACGTCACTCGAGACTCGAACGGGCCTCGAGGCGCCGACACGGTTGATCTGCGAGACCTCGCTTGTGGGGTGGTAGATGCTCAGTTTGCGTTCGAGCTGCGAAACCACCTCGAGCGCCGTGACCGCCAATTCACCGTGTTCACCGATCGGACCCGGGAGCATCACGGCGAACTCGGTCGCCATAGCGCGGTGCGTGAACTCGGAAACGATGTCCATCGATGAGACTAGGTTTTGCTTCGGAGCCAGTGGATCAGGGTGCGAACCATCACACCGGTCGCCCCGCCATCTCGCGCCGGTTTGGCTGCATCGTTAAAGGCCGGTCCTGCGATATCGAGGTGGACCCAGGGGACCGATTCGACAAAATTTTCGAGAAACTTGGCCGCCGTGATCGCCCCTCCCCAACGTCCGTCGCCGATATTCTTGATGTCGGCGACTTTGCTTTTGACTTGCTCGCCAAAGTGCTCAAACATGGGCAGCTCCCAGACGAGTTCGCCCTCGTGTCGCGCCGCTTGGGTCACCTCGCCGATCAGCCCCGCGTGGTTGGTCATCATTCCCGTCACGTCCCGACCCAGCGCCACCATGCAGGCGCCCGTGAGCGTCGCTAAGTCGATCATCGCGACCGGTTCGTGCTGGATCGCGACGTCGAGCACGTCGGCCAAGACGACACGACCCTCCGCATCGGTGTTCAGGATTTCGATCGTTTTGCCACTTCGGGTTTCGATCACATCGCCCAGACGGTAGGCATTCCCGGCGATCATGTTTTCAACCAGCCCGCACAGTCCGACGACATGGATCGGAAGTTTCAACAGCGCCACGGCGCGCATCACTCCGAGGACCGTTGCGGCGCCGGCCATATCGCATTTCATGTCCACCATCCCTTCGCTCGGCTTGATCGACAGCCCGCCGCTGTCGAACGTCACACCCTTGCCAACCACCGCATAGATCGGTTCTTGTTCGCCTCCGCCACGATGCCGAAGGATCACGAGTCTCGGCGGCTTGCTCGAGGCCGCCCCGACGGCCAACATCGCGCGGCATCCTTCGTCTGCCAACCGTTGTTCGTCCCAAACCTCGACGGCGAGCCCGGTCTCGCCCGCGATCTGCTTCGCCACTTCGGCGAACGATTCGGGAAAAATTCGATTGGGCGGTTCGTTCACCAAGTGGCGAGTCAAGTTAATCGACTCGCCGACAATTCGCCCCTGCTCGATCGCGGAAGGATCGACCGCGGTCCAATCGAGGGCTTCGGGCGGGAAAACGCGGGGCTCGGTCGAGTAGAGCGATTGATTCGACGGCCCCGTGACCGCGCCCGCAACGACCGCATCGTGAAACTCCGATCCGATCACCTCACCGATCGCGACGATCACCCTCGAGCGACTCTTGTCGGTCAATTGGCGAATCGCGGTCGCGCCCAAATCGAACGCCTGGCTTCGCGTCAACTCGGTGAGATCACCGACCCCAATGAACATTACCATCGCGGCCCCGTCCTCGGAGAACCCCGGCATGAGTGTCGTTTCACCGCGTTTGCAGCGAATCGTGCCGGCCGCGATGGCCCGTGAAACCCATCCGCCCTGAGACTCGTCGAGCACCCTGGCCGTTGGCGATAGCTCCCCCGACTCGGGGACCGCGATCACCAGCGTGTCGCATGGCGCCAAAGCCGACAGAGGCGGAATCGATTGGATGGCAACGGGGGTATCGAACGCGGACGTCACGGATGATATCTCGAGAGGGTAAACGTGGGAGCGAACTGACCGAGCGGGCCTTAGTTTAGCGCGAGCCACCAGGTTCTCCTAGCCGAGCCCCGCTGCGGTTCGGCGCGTCGCGAAATGCCGACGCCGTCGTCATCCGCCCGCCCACGTTTTCAGCCGTAACCCTGTTTTGATCGGCGAACGACTGATACAGTGGCGCGAGTTTCGGTCGTGCCAACAAGGTGGTTGGATCACGCGACGGAACCGCCCCAACGAGTCGGCCGTCGCCGGTCGGCTTCCATGAGACCGCTATCCGATTTTCAGATCCTGCCGCAGCCCAACGAAACCACCTGCGGGCCAACCTGCCTGCAGGCGGTTATGAAGTTTTTCGGAGTGGACCTTCCGCTGCACGAAGTGATTGCGGAAACACCCGAACTGGAGGATGGCGGAACGCTCGCGGTCCTGCTCGGTTCGCAAGCCCTATCGCGTGGATTCCGCGTCAAGGTCTTCACCTACAACCTCCGCGTTTTTGACCCCTCGTGGTTCGCATTGCCGCTTCGCCGCACGATGGCGCCCGCCCGATCCACCGTCGATCAACACGACGTCGATAGCCCACACGAGAAAGTTCCCTGTGTCGACATTGTCGACAAGCTCCATCAACAAATCCGTGTCAAGGAAAGCATCAGGCTTCAGATAGCCTGCCAAGCCTACGCACGATTCATCGAACTCGGAGGTGAGATTCGGATGCACGATCTGAATAAATCACTCCTTCGCCACTATCTGGATCGTTCGATACCGATTCTGACTGGGCTCAGTTCGACCTATCTCTACCAGGGCCCTCGGGAACGCCAACGCGACATGAAGCCCGATGACATTCGTGGCACGCCGACCGGACATTTCGTCGTACTTTGCGGGGAAGCGCCAGAGACAAAACTGTTTCGCGTCGCGGATCCCTACGTCCCCAATCCCTTCATGAAAGAACACTACTACGACGTCGCGCTCGATCGCCTGATTTGCGCGATTCTTTTGGGCGTCCTCACCTACGACGCCAATCTGCTGATCATTCAACCTCCCGAGTCACACTGAGCCATGTCGATTTTGATCGTCACAAGCAAGGCCGAAGATTGGCCGGCCCGTATCGATGGCGTCGAAGTCGTTGACGACGAATCGTATCTAACCGATCCGACCTATTCGGAGCGGCGGGGCGTCAAGGTTTTCAATTTGTGCCGCTCCTATCGCTACCAGACGGCGGGGTACTACGTCTCATTGCTGGCCGAAGCACGCGGGCACAAACCGCTGCCGAGCGTGGCCACGGTTCGTGACCTCAAGACCCAAGCCGTCGTTCGCATGGTGTCCGATGAGTTCGATGAACTGATTCAAAAAAGTCTCGCGACGATCAAATCCGGGACTTTTCGGTTGAGCGTCTACTTTGGCCAAAACATGGCTGCGCGTTATCAACGTTTGGCATTGATGCTCTTCAACCAATTCCAAAGTCCACTGCTCAGGGCCGAGTTCGCACGCGACTCCAAAGGTCGCTGGCAA
>JBGTCJ010000353.1:0-3874 GCA_041748895.1 Pirellulaceae bacterium | reverse complement strand
AGCAGCATCTCGCCGCGAAGGTCGCCAATATGGAATCGGACGACGGTCCGATCGCGGCCACCTCAAAAGCCGCCGCCCCTCCAGACCTTTTGCAGCGTTTCGAGTCACTCGTCGCCGAAGTGGCTGAACTTCGGCAACGAGTCGAATCGCTCGAAAACGGCTCGAAGGGTTAAGCGACGGGGGTTTGCTGACGATCGGCGATGATCCGATTGACGGCATTGAGCATCGCGAGGATCGTCGATTCGACCGTGTCGGTGCTGGCGCCGACACCCCGGTAACTGCGACCCTTGTGCTCGACCTCGACATTGACCTCGCCGATCGCGTCTCGCCCGAGCGTGGCGCTTCGGACTTGATAGTCTTTGCAGACGACCTCGATGCCGGTGATTTTTTCCACCGCCCAGAACGCGGCGTCGATGGGCCCATCCCCCTGCTCGATCGTCTCGGTTTTGTCTTGATCACCCCGCTTGAGCGTCAACCGAACGTGCGGTGTCCGGCCACTGGCGCTGGTGACTTCGTAGTCAACCAGTGACCAAACCGGCTCCTCGCCGCCGCTGAGTTGCTGCTGGATCAACGCCACAATGTCGCCGTCGTACAGTTCCTTCTTCTTGTCGGCCAAGAGCTTGAACTGTTCGAAGACCGGTTGCAGTTGCTCACCACTGAGCGTGTACCCAAGGCTACGCGCGCGGTCGGCCAGCGCCGCACGACCGCTGTGTTTGCCCAACACCAAATCCGTCTTGGCGAAGCCGACTTCCTCGGGCGACATGATTTCGTAGGTGCTTCGTTCTTTGAGCATTCCGTCCTGATGGATCCCCGACTCGTGCGCGAACGCGTTGCGGCCGACGATCGCCTTGTTGCGTTGGACGTTGAATCCCGTCGTCTTGCTCACCAGCCGGCTGGTCGGGACCAACCGCCGGGCATCGATTCCGGTACGGCAATGGAAGAAGTCTTCACGCGTTCGCATCGCCATCACGACTTCCTCGAGCGCCGCGTTTCCGGCTCGCTCGCCAATCCCGTTGATCGTGCACTCGATCTGGCCGGCACCGGCGGCGACGGCGGCCAAGCTATTGGCGACGGCCATACCCAAATCGTCGTGGCAATGGGTGCTGATCACGGCGCGATCGATGTTCGGAACCCGGCTGCGAAGCATCTCGATCCGCGCCGAGACTTCGTTCGGCGTGGCGTACCCAACGGTATCGGGGATGTTGATGGTGGTAGCGCCCGCATCGATCGTCGCTTCGACCACCCGGCAAAGGAAATCGTGCTCGGTTCGACAGGCGTCCTCGGGGGAGAACTCGATGTCGTCACAATACCCGGCCGCGCGTCGCACGCCCTCGACCGCCCGCCGAACGATCTCATCGGTCGTCATCCGCAACTTGAATTCGCGGTGGATCGCGCTGGTGGCCAAGAAAACGTGGATTCGTGCTTGAGGGGCGGGCTTGATCGCCTCCCAGGCCCGATCGATATCCTTCTCATTGCAGCGCGCCAGGGCGCAAATCGTGACGCCGCGAACGGTCTGGGCGATCTGACGAACCGCCTCGAAATCACCTGGGGAAGCGATCGGAAATCCAGCCTCAATGATGTCCACACCCAGCTCCGCGAGCGCCTGAGCGACCTCCAGCTTCTCGGCAAGGTTCATGCTCGCTCCCGGCGATTGCTCGCCGTCGCGGAGCGTGGTGTCGAAAATCTTGATCGTTCGGCTTTCTGGACTGGACATGGCTCAGGTTTCGTCAGAGCGAGGAAGGGGAAATGAGACGGACCGATGCGACACGTGCGAAGGCGACTGGAGGCAAAAACAAAAAAACCCCGAATCACCGTACTAGCGGGCGATTCGGGGTCTCGTTTGTTCGATCGTGGCTTCTGTCGAAGCCGAGCCAAGGAAAGACCCTATCGCCGTCCCACGGGGGGAAGTAGCAGGAGAAGCGATAGAAGTTGCGCCTGGCTCATGGACAAAGAATACTCAGACCAGCCACGGCAAGTCAACTGCCACGACGCGTCACGTCACGAGCGGTTCGGGCTCTCGCGGCGTGGCGATCCGATCGGACGTTCGATCCATCGCAGCGTCGAAGATGGGTGAGGCCATCAAAGTGGTGATGATCGCCATGATCACCAAGGTCGCGAACAATTCTTCACTGATGATCCCACGCTGCAAACCGATGTTGATGATGATCAACTCCATCAACCCGCGTGAATTCATCAACGTTGCGATCCCCAACGATTCGCGATGCGACAATCCCGTCCATCTTGCCGCCAACCAGCAGGCTACCCCTTTGCCGACGACGGCGGCCAGGAGCACCAACAGGCAGAGGCCCCACAGGTACCAGGAATTGAGCAATCCGATCTTGGTGTTGAGGCCCGAGTAGGTGAAGAACAATGGCAGGAGAAGCGATACGGCGAGCGGCTGAATCTTTCTCATCAAGCCCTCGGTCATGGGACCTCGCGGCATCACCGCGCCGATCACGAACGCGCCAAAAACCGCGTGCAAATGGATCAGGTCCGTGAACCATGCCCCGAGCGCCATGCATCCCAGTCCGACGGCCAGTCCCGAGTCGCTCAGTTCTGCCTGCCCATCGACCCACCATCGCTGGCCGTAGCGAAGCAGAGGACGAACGATCAGCGACGCAACCGCCACGAACAGGATTCCGCCGCCAATCGCGTAAGTCGCGCGGGAAGGATCCCCATCGAAGCTGGCGAGCACCAACGCGAGCAGACACCACGCGGTGGCATCGTCTATGGCGCCGGCGCCTAGCGCCACGGTCCCCATCAGCGATCCCGCAAGCCCCTTGTGGTGAATGATCCTTGCCAGCATCGGGAACGCCGTGATGCACATCGATGCACCCAGAAACAACATCGCCTCCCCCAACCGCGTCGTCTCTGGGAAAAGCTCGGTTCGGTGAAAGAAGAATGCGGCCAATGCGGCGCCGAGCACGAACGGGGCGACCATTCCAGCGACCGACACCGCGATCGAGCTCCGCAGGTGCGCCCGCAGCACATCGACACGAAACTCCATCCCGACGATGAACATGTAGAGCGCCAACCCGAGCTGGGACGCGGGAAAGAGATAACTCTGCGTGTCTCGCGTCGATTGGGTCGGATCCCAGGGAAATAGCGCCTGTTGCCACTGAGGGGCGAGCAATCCGAACAACGAAGGCCCGAGCAATACCCCGGCAATCATTTCGGCAACGACCTGAGGTTGGCCGAATCGGCTCGCGACCCAGCCGACGAGACGACAAACGAAAAGGATCACGGCGATTTGGATGAAAAACAGAACGGCGAGTTCGGTGTTGTTCATCATGCTCGAGCTATTGACCGACCGTATGGACGACGACCAAGTTGTGCGCCTTCTGCATCACGCCACTACCGGTGACGAAGACGATCCGATCGCCGGAAGCGAGAAAGCCGTTGCCGCGTCCCCACGCGGAAATGTCGTCGAACAGTTTAGTCGTGTCGTCGAGCTGTGCGACATGAAGCGGCTTGATGCCCCACAACAAGCTCATTTTGCGGAGCGCGATCGGGTTGTCGCTGGCGCCAATCGTCGGGATGCGGCTGCGGCTGTTGCTCTTGACGAGCGCCGTCCCCCCGCTGTGTGTCGCGATCACGATCAGTTTCGCCTGGATCGACTCGGCGATGTGCGTGGCCGCCTCGGCCACGGCCGAGGTGATCGGATGGACTCGCGTCGTTTTGCCGGCGTGAGTGTCCGCGACGGCCAGCAGTTCCTTCTCGGTGTGCAACATGATCCGGTTCATCGTCGCGACCGCCTCGGAAGGATAATCGCCGATCGCCGTCTCGCCGCTGAGCATGCAAGCATCGGTTCCGTCGAGGATTGCATTGGCGACGTCACTGGCTTCGGCTCGAGTTGGTCGACGACTGTGATGCA
>JBGTCJ010000352.1:0-4476 GCA_041748895.1 Pirellulaceae bacterium | reverse complement strand
GCAAAGTTCCACTGCGAAAATGGCGCGTTGGCGCTGCCCGCGGTCGATGGTGTCCTCCGCGAGTTGTCGAACCCGAGCGAGTGGTGACACGATGAACAATCGTGCGCCGCCAACTCGGGCCACCGACTGACCGCATGACTTCTTGTGGCCCGCGTCTGGACCAGGGCTAGGGCGGCATCGGCTGAGGCGATCTGGCCAGCAAGCCAAAGTTGGGCTTCGTAAAACGTTTTGTCCGACGACGCGTCGTCGCGCCAATGCTTGGGTTGGCGCGCGTGGTAGGTGGCGAAATCGTAACGCAGTGGCGGGTGGCCGGCGGCGATGATGTCGTGATTCATGTCACGGTCGCGGTCGCCCACGTGACACGCGGCGCAAGCGCGAGCGCGAGCGACCCAGTCACCCAGCGGAACCATGCCCGCATTGGCACCAGCCAATGGATCAAAACCGTTTTGGTAGTGGGAGTTGATCCAATGTTGATCGGGACCATGGCAACCGGAACAACCGATCCCTTCGTGACGCTCCGGGCCCCGCGTTTCCTTGAATCGCACGGTCGAATTGTGGCAAGCGAGACAATTGTCAAACCCTGCCTGATCGATGATCTCCGTGCCACGCATGATCCTCAGACGCCGCATCATGTTGACGCTCTCGTCGCTGCTAATCGTCCGCCATGAACGGGCATGAGGATCGCTCTCGAACCAGATCGGGTACTCCGACCCTCGAGCGGCGTAGGGCGACGCGATCGCCGGGTGCGGCCCACCGTGACAGCTCGCCGCGGCGCAGGACGCCGAGCCCGAAAGGGTTAGGTCGCGACGCAGCAGTGGCGAGTGCAAGCGTTCAAGCGTCTCCAACGGATCAAGCGAGATCGCGCTGGCGGTCGGTAGCCGCAGGACGGGAGGTGACTCTCCCGAAAGGATCGAGGGTGCGGCAATCGAGCCGATCCAAACCACTCCCAAATAGCAACCGACGTCTACCAACGACGTGATCCACCGAAGCGTCGTGCAGGCGAAGGTCATGTTGTTGCTCCGTGAATCACCGATCAAATAGCGGAATCGGTCGCTCCGGTGCCCACTGCGTCGCGGTGCCCCTCAGGATTTCGCTTCGTCTCATTCGGCGCATCGACGCGACAGGAATGCAAATTGAGTGAAAGGCCGCGACGAAGGATTGTACCGCCGCTGGCGCGATGGTTTCTTGCGGACTTTATCGAATCGCAGCTACCGGCGGCACGAATTGATCACTATCTTGACGATCAATCGGAGAGCACGGTCGATAGAGTCTCCGATCGATTGCCGAACGGTAGGAATGATTTCTAGCGGGGTGAGCTTGGTGTTGGTCAGTCGAGATCAAACGCGCCTTCATTTCGGATTCGCCGTGCTCGCTTTTGCCCTCGCCGCCGCAGGCGTTGGTTGGTGGATCTCGGAATCGGTGGCATTTGGCGCCCCGGTCGGCGGCGGCAGCGCCTCGGGACTAGCCTGCGGCATAGCCGCCGGTCTTGTGATCGTCTTTGAAATGCTGCTCTGGCCGCGAAAGCTGTTGCGGCGGCTGCGGTTGATCCCCGCAAAGTACTGGATGGCCGCGCACGTCTGGTTCGGACTAGCAAGCCTTCCCTTGGCAATCGCGCACTCGGGGTTGCACTGGGGCGGTTGGTTGCCGACTTCTCTGATGGTGTTGTTCGTTGCCACGATCCTCAGCGGTATTTACGGGCTGGCCCTACAGAACGTGATCCCCCGTTGGATGCTTTGGAATTTGCCAGCCGAAACGATCTACAACCAGATCGACTATGTCTCTCAGTTGACCGTCGAAGATGCGCGGCGAATGTTGGTTGCCTGCTGCGGCCGGCGACCGGGTACCGGCCAGAATCTTGAGCTCGATGCCGAACCCGAGTTGATTTCCGCGTCGTCGGAATCGATCGTGATCGGCGCCGTTCGCGGTTCGGGGAAAACGCTCGGACGATCACTCATGACCGGCAAAGTCACGCCGGTGCTCGGCGACTCCGGACCGCTTTGGAATGCGTTCGATGAGATCCGTCCGTTCCTCATGGAGGGTCAAAAAGCGAGCACGCCCGTGACCCTCAAACCACGCTCCAAAGCGTGGTTTGAGTCACTTCGTGCCAGTTGTGGCCCAGAGAGCCAGTCGATCATCGACACGCTCGAATCGTTTTGCGATCAACGTCGGCAGTTCGATATTCAACAGACCTGTCAAAGGTGGCTCCACGGATGGTTGCCCATTCACATTGCTGCATCGGTAGCGGTAAGCGTGCTACTGGTCGTCCACATCTACACGGCCTTGAAGTACTGGTAGGACGATCAAGATGGACGTAAGGGAAATCGCCAAGTCACGGTCGCAAAGGATCCAGGCCGACTACTTTCGCCGGACCACCTGGCTAACTCGATCGCGTGCGCTGATGGCTGGGATTGCTCTGGTGATCGCGTGTCTTTACGCGTTTTGGGCGATCAGGACCGGTGGAAGCCAATTTAGCACCGGCCGCGTCGCCGCCGCACACGCTTCATTCGAGAACGATTGCCATCACTGCCACGCCGATTTCACGCCCATCTCGGGCGACGCGTTGCAATTTGCCTCGGCAGCGTCGCTCAATCACATCGACGAGGCCTGCCAGAGTTGTCACCAAGTGGCCCATCATTTCCGGGGTCAAATGAAACCGGCGTTTGCGGCGATGGACCAACACTGCAGCGGTTGCCACACCGATCATCAGGGTCGCGAGCACGATATGCTGCGAATTTCCGAGACGAAGTGCACGCAGTGCCACGCGAACCTCGCGGCGACGTGCAACGCGGCGTCTACGATCGAAGTCCGAGCAGACATCACGCGATTTGGCGCGAGCGAGCACGGCGACTTTCGATCGCTCAGCCTCGGTGACCCGGGCCGCGTCAAGTTTGACCACGCGCAGCACATGCGAGCTGGTCAGGTCAAACCCGGCAACCGAGGCGCCTTCACGATCGCGATGCTCGAATCGGACCACCGCGAGCGCTACCGGAAGACGCTCGACGGCATCGCGCAAGATGACGATTCGCTTGTGACGCTTGCCTGCGCGGATTGCCACACTCTCGCCGGCGTCCCGGGGACTGCCGTCTCGAGCGATGCGGAAATCGGGAGGCACATCGAACCGATCGCGTTCGATCGTCACTGCGCGGCGTGCCACGCGCTCAACAGCATCGGGCGGACCGAGCAAACTTTGGCCATTCCGCACGCCGCTCCCTGGCGTGAAGTCGAAACCCTCTTGTCCGCAAAGAAAGTTGGGGGACAGGAAACCGGCGCGATCCGAATGCCGCGCGACGCCACCGCCAAAATCCCGCCGCTCGGTTCGCTGGGCGAAGGCCGCAAACCCTCAACGCAGTCCGACCTGTTGCCGGCGATCGTGGCCAATCTTCGCGCCGAGCTGGAGCAAAAGTGCCTGCAGTGCCACCAGTCGAGCGACCTCACCGACGAGGCGATCGGGCGATACCGTCGCGGGGAAGCAGGTCCCATGATCCCCCCGCGTTGGTTGCGGAGAGGGATCTACGACCACGCGGCGCACCGGCTGATGGATTGTGCCTTTTGCCACGGTGCGGCATATCCGGTCGATTCCGGCCGCTCCTCGCTCGATGACGAACCGGAATCAGCGCGGCCCAGTGATCATGAGTTGGTGATGATCGGCGGAATTGAAACGTGTACGGGGTGCCATCGGCCGGCGGAATCCGCGCCTCCCGACACGCTTCTAACCGCCGAGTCCAAGCGAATGCTCGGTGGCCAAACGACCTGGGCATCGGATCGCTGCACAACGTGTCATCGTTATCACTGGGAACGGGGCAAAGTCGATCAGTCGGTGCAGGCGGACAAGCCACTCGCCACCATGAGGCTTCGATGAGCCGACTATGCGACCGCGGTTGGTTGACGATGGTCCTGGTGATCGGTGTGACGCAAGTTTGCTGCCACGCGGGTGACTACATCGGCAACCAGTCCTGTGCCACCGCGACCTGTCATGGCGGCGCGATCGGGCGTGGGCCAGCGTGGAACTCGAGCCACACGGTCTCGCGAAGTCTCGACCCACACGCCTCGGCAGGTTCGCTGCTCTACGATGACGACTCCTGGCGAATCGTGGTGACGCTCGATCCGGCCGCAACCAATCCTGCCGATTACGACCGCGTGCTCCGCAGTCGCTGCATCAGCTGTCACGTGACGTGCACACCGGAAGACACACGATCGTCCGATCCGCTTGACCCGCTGCAGGTCGCGACCGGAGTGAGTTGTGAATCGTGCCACGGTCCCGCCGGCAGTTGGATCGAGCCGCACGTGCGATCGGACTGGGTGGGCGAGGCTCGCTTCGCGGCTCACACCGGAATGATCGATACGGCGTCGGTCGTCGGCAGGGCGCAGGGTTGCGTCCGCTGTCACGTCGGATCGCGTTCGGCCGATGGGTTGGTGCGAGACATGAATCACGACCTGATCGCCGCGGGCCACCCCGCGCTGCGATTCGATCTGATC
>JBGTCJ010000351.1:0-5871 GCA_041748895.1 Pirellulaceae bacterium | reverse complement strand
GGCATGCGACAGATGGCTCGCTTGCATCACGCGACTTTCGTTGGTGATTCTGGTCGTGGTGGGGATACACCCGGGTCATGCGGCGGGACAAGGGCTGACGATGCCGGGTTCGGTCCCACCGCCCGTCGCTCCCTCCGCAAGCCATCCGCCTCAAGGCGGCGCCGAAATCCCTCCCAGCCTTCAAAGCGGCGTGGAGAGGTCTTTTGGAACTGTCCCACCTGCTCGTGGGCCTTCGTCCAGTGGTCGAGCCAACGCGTTTGGCCAATCTTCCACGTCGGGCAAGCCCGCCGCTGGTGAAAGCTTCCCGACGCCCAGTCGGCAAGGCGCCTCGGGCGGTGGTTCGTTGCCGCAGGGAAACGGTCAAGTTCATCGAGTCTACGATCTGCGTCCCTACACCGGATACCTGACATCACATGACCGGCCTCAGCAGGCGGTCACGGACTGGGTCATTCGCGAGACCGGTAGCGACGTATGGTTCAAGCAACCGTTCGGCTTCATGAGCGCCGATCGCGATTCCTTGTCGGTTTACCACACTCCCGAGATGCACGACTTGGTCGCGGATGTGGTCGAACGCTTCACGGCGGGTGAAAAGGATCCTCAGGTTTTGCACCTCAGGGTGATGACCGTGGGAAGCCCGAATTGGCGAGCACGAACGCACATGCTGATGCAACATGTCAATGTCGCTTCGCCCGGCATGCAAGCGTGGCTGCTAACCAAGGAGAACGCGGCCATGGTGATGTCGCTGCTTCGCCAACGGACGGACGTACGGGAGGTTCAGACGGCGGACCTGATGACCTACAACGGCCAGACCGAAAAGTTGGCCAGCACCAGGGGCCGCAACTACGTCCAGAACATCCGCCCCGCGCCGACCGGATGGCCGCCTTACGAACCCGAGACGGGTGAAGTGCAGGAAGGATACAAGCTGGAAATCAGCCCTTTGATATCGGTCGATCGCCGCACGATTGACTGCGTGATCGGAGCCGAGATCGATCAAGTCGACAAACTGGTGCCGGTCGATTTGGACCTGCCATTGCCCAGCGGCGAGATGTATCGCGCGAGAATCGAGGTTCCGCAGGTGGTCAGTTGGCGGCTCAGCGAGCGTTTTCGGTGGCCGGCCGATATGGTGCTGCTGCTGTCGTGTGGTGTGATCGCCAGTCCCGAACGGCCTGCAGGATCGATCCCGCTGTTGAACCTCAGTTCGCTGACGGGGACCACGGCCGGTCGGGCCGATGCGCTGCTGTTCATCGAATTTCGAGGCAGGGCGAATGAGAATCTGCCGATGTCCGCCCCCCAGGTCGCTGATCGCAGCGGCATGCAGAATCGCGGCCGCTATTGAACGTCCGCGTCGCGATCGCGGGTTCGATGTCGCCGGGCCGGAGTGAACCGCTTGCTCGCTAGCCTTTTGAGCCGTCTCGCGGCCGGGCCAAAAATGCGCTTAGAATACGCGGCGTTGAATCCCTGATGCCGCGATAGCTTTCGCCGCCCTGTTTGCCCTTTGTCCCCAGTTTTTTCAGCTGATGAATCGATCCGAAGCGCGGCGAGTTGTGATCACGGGTCTGGGTGTGGTTTGCCCACTGGGGTGCACACCCAGTGAACTCATGGAGGGCCTGAGGACGCGAACCAGCGCGATTGGTCCATTCACACTGATCCCAACCGGTGTCCTTCCGATCGATCATGGCGCGGAGGCGAGTCGATTCACCGGGGCGATCGAGGACTATGGGCCGCTCGACAAGAACTTGCAAAGAACGATTCGCAAGGGCTCCAAATTGATGTGCCGCGAGATTGAAATGGGCGTCGCGGCCGCACAGTTGGCGATTCATGATTCTGGATTGACTCCCGAGAGTCGTGATCCAGAACGCACGGGGGTGATCTACGGATGCGATTACATCATGACCTTGCCGGAGGAGTTTGCCGAAGGCATTCGTGCTTGTTTGGACGACGAGAGGCGATTTCATTTTGAGCAGTGGGCCGAGAAAGGACTCCCGCAGGTCAATCCGCTTTGGTTGCTCAAGTACCTTCCAAACATGCCCGCTAGCCACATCGCGATTTACAACGACCTTCGCGGCCCAAACAACTCCATCACGCTGCGTGAGGCTTCCCCGGCTGCGGTACTATCGGAAGCTTACTCAACGATTCAGAGGGGACACGCCGACGTTTTGGTGGTTGGCGCGACCGGCTCTCGCGTGCACCCCTTTCGCTCGATGCACGCGTCGATGCAAGAAACCTTAGCGCCCGGTGGCGATGACGCGTCGGAGAGCTGTCGACCCTTCGACATCCATCGTCGCGGAGCCGTTTTGGGGGAAGGGGCCGGTGCGATGATCATCGAAACGATCGAACATGCCGAGCGCCGCGGTGCGACGGTACTGGGGGAAATCGTTGGCGGCGGAAGCAGTACGGTCGCTCCGTCCTCGGGACGCGAGTTCTACCGCACTGCCATTGGCAACTCCCTGCGTATGGCCACCCGCGGTGAAGATTTATCAAAGATTGGCCACGTCAACGCCCATGGGCTGGGTACGATCCCCTGCGATCTTCAGGAATCACTCGCGATTGGCGACCTGTTCGGCGCGATACAACCCAAGGTACCGGTGGTCTCCTGCAAAGGCCATTTCGGAAACCTAGGTGCCGGCGGCGGAATGGTCGAGATTTTGGCAAGTGTGAGCTGTCTCGGAAAACAGCTGTTCCCCACCATTCACTGCGATCAAATCGATCCGGCTTGCCCGATCCATGTCGTGACCGACTCGCAAACATCGGCAGGCGATCGATTTGTCAGTCTCAACGTGACGCCTCAAGGGCAGGCCTCAGCGGTGACGATCGCCGCTTTTGTTCGCTAAATCGCTGATGGTTTGCGGCGTGCCGCGGTCTCGCGGGCCAGGAAAGTCGCCCTCCTCCCCGATGTGGACGGATGTGAAGGTAATTTTTTCCCCTTTATTTTGCTATTAAGGCGTCCCTCCACCGCGTTGCATGGGTTCAAATAAGGGCATGCATGACTTCTGATTGAACCCAGGAGACGGTGATGAGTGCTGAGTGGTATTACATGAAGAGGCGTTGGCTCGGGGGGACTCGTCAGGTGGGGCCACTGAGCGAGTCGGACCTACTGCACGAAATCGATCACGGTGTGATCGGTCCAGACACTCTCCTTTTGAGCAGCAAGACGAAGAATCGCTGGGTCAAGATGGAGCAGGTCGCACCGGCGTTCAAGCGGTGGCGTCATCTCCACCCGACTCCGAAGAGCACTTCGCCTCCGCGCGAGCAAGCGGCGCCCCCGGAACCACCCCCAATCGCGTCTCCCAACACGCATCTCGGGCAGAACCAAAGTCCCGCCTCGTGACCATCGCTTGATTGCTGGTTCGAAATCAACGACGCTCAAGATGCTCTGTACTTTGCGGGGATGCCCCCTCCGGCACCATGGCAAGCGGCATCTTTTAAACGGGCGTAATTCTCTTGGCTCGACGACATGCATTGACCTTTGGTGACTACGCGGCAGTAGCCGTGTGCCCCTCGCTAATTGTGCTGCTGATTTCCAGCTTGGTCTATTTCGTTGTGCTTGCCATTTACCGCGGTGAGTACAGCGGACGGATCGGTTACATCTGGTTCATGTTCATCGTCGGTGCGGTCGGCATCGCGCGACTGTCGATCCAGGAGAGCCGCAAGTATGCCGTCGGCTACGCCGCCGTTCTTGCCCTAGCGACTTGGATTGTGCTGTCACGGTTCATCACCATTGCTGGACCGCTAGCGGGGTTAACACCGCTCATCAATGGGGCCCTAATCGCGCTGGTCTGGTATCTCGCCGATCGAATCACCTTCGATTGCACGTTGATCGACGACGATCACGATGCCAGCGGCCAGGGCCTGCTCGATACGGTTCTTGATGGCACCAGTCCAAGCGAACCGCGGCACTCGTCCACTCCGCGTCACCAGAACCCACTGCCTGAGGCCCCAGCGAACGGTCTGGCGAGCGAAAGCGTCATACGGGAAAAGTCGGGCCGATCCAAAGGGGCGCGTCAACCAGGACGCACCGTACTCTGGCTTACCGCGGCGGCACTCCCCATTTTCGGGCTGGGACAAGCGATGTTGCCCAGCGGAGACCGCTGGCAGCAGTCGGCGATCTTTGCGCTCAGCGTCTACTTGTTCGCGGCGCTGTCGCTACTCGTGGCGACGAGTTTCCTTGGCGTCCGCCGTTACTTAAGACAACGGGGCGTGGCCATGCCCACGAATGTCTCCGCCGCCTGGTTGGTTGGCGGAATCGCCGTGACTTTCTTCCTGTTGACCATATCGCTGACGCTGCCGCTACCCGGTCGATGGCTGGCGCGGTGGGAGCCCAGCGGATCGATTCGGTCACCCGAGTGGCTGCAGCCCAGTCGCTACGGATGGGGAGACGAACAAGCGACGGAGGATCCGCTCGCTGACTCAGCCGACAGGCCCAGTGGAACTCCAAGTCAGGATTCATCGAGCGCCGAGCCCGACCCATCGAACGACCGATCCAACCAATCGCCCGGAGGTTCGATGGCGGACCAGGCGGAAACGTCGGGCGGATCGTCCGGCCGTGGCGAGCAATCAGGTGGTGAGCAATCAGGTGGTGAGCAATCAGGCGGTGAGCAATCAGGCGGTGAGCAATCAGGCGGTGAGCAATCAGGTGGTGAGCAGTCAGGCGGTGAGCAATCAGGTGGCGAGCAATCGGGTGGTGAACAACCAGGGACCGAGGGCGACAGCTCAAACCAATCCGACGCCGAGTCTTCTGAATCCGCTTCTGCCGAAGACGGACCGGCCGGCGAGCAAGCGAGCCAATCAAGCGAGCGCGATCGGGGGTCATCTGGCCAGCGGCCATCTCCGCCATCAATTCCCCTCTCCTCTTTTATCCGAGGATTGGTTTATTTGACGCTCATCGCATTTTTGTTGGCGGTCGCGTGGATCTACCGCAACGAGTGGCTGGGATGGCTTAGGCAGTGGTTCCAAGTGCGGGAGGAGGGTTCGCGGCAGGAAGGTAGCGGTTTGGCACAGACTCACCAGCAAAGGCCGCCGCGTTCGTTTGCCTCGTTTCGCCAGCCAGCGTGGGATGGGTCTGATGGGCGCGGCGCGGTGCTGATCACATTCGAGGCCGCTGAGGCCTGGTGGCGTGAGCGGGGCTACCCCCGACGTGAAGACGAGACACCGACCGAGTATTTCGTGCGGTTGCGATCGACGGTTGGCGACCAAGTAGGGCCGCTTGCCGAGCTGATCGATTCCTTCAATCGGGTCGGATACGGAGGGGGTAAAGCCAGTTCCGCCGATTTGTCAGCCGCCAAACGATTGTGGCGGTGGCTGGCTCGTTCATCCACTACCTTACCTCCCGCGATGGCCGAGACGATCGAGGTCGACCGCGGCAGTCCCGTGGGATCGTGAAAAGGGAGAAAATCCATCGCGCCCTCGCAGTACCGATGTGTCAGGCTTGACAACGAATTGGAGTAACCTATATTTCTTAAATCACGTAGCCGGGTTATGCTGGATTCAGGTTGAATTCAGTCGGCTGTCGCAGGCTGATACGCCTGCAAGCACATTCACTGCGATCATCTCTCCCTGGTTTCCGGTTGGAGAGGCAATTCCGGAAGGATTGTAATCGCGGACTTTGGTTAGCCTCTCCGTTGCGATTGTTCTGGGAAAGGACGATCCGATGCCGGGACCTTTTTGATGCAGGGTCCTCCGTTCGGGGAAGGGTAGTTGATGTTCGCCACCATGCGAGGCTGTCTGGTCGTGGATCGGATTGGGCCTGATGTTGCCCTGGAACGGGCGGCGGTCGAATCGATTTTCGGACTTCCAATCTTTTGATTTTCTCCCTGGCGGCTTTTCACCGCGGTCACCTTGGAGACCCACGGGTAGCACTTACAGGTGCGCTCA
>JBGTCJ010000350.1:0-2483 GCA_041748895.1 Pirellulaceae bacterium | reverse complement strand
GGCGTTGAAGTCAACGATCGCCTGCAGACGACCGATGCAAATATTTATGCCGCCGGCGATGTCTGCACGAAGTTCAAGTTTACGCATGCGGCAGATTTTCTCGCCAGAATCGTGATCAAAAATGCGCTGTTCTATGGACGCTCAAAAGCGAGCGATCTGATCATTCCCTGGTGTACCTTCACGTCCCCCGAACTCGCTCACGTCGGCATGAGTCCGACGGAAGCAAAAGAATCGGGGGTCCAAATTACGACCTATGAACAGCCGCTCTCCGGAGTTGACAGGGCGCTATTGGACGGAGAAGAGGACGGTTTCGTCCGCGTCTACTGTCGCCAGGGCAGTGACCAAATCATCGGCGCGACCATCGTTGCGGCACATGCCGGTGACCTCATCGGCGAAATCACACTGGCGATCAAGAACAAAATCGGCTTGGGGAGAATCGCATCGGTGATCCACCCCTATCCGACACAGGCCGAAGCGATCCGCAAGCTCGGCGATCAATACAACCGCACCCGACTGACGCCCGTGGTCAAAACGCTGTTTCAGAAATGGCTTGCCTGGTCACGCTAGTTCGTGCAGCCCAAGACATCCCACCACTAGACTGACCGATAGTGCCGTTCGCTACCGACCGACTCGCAGCGCGATCGCCCCGGCGACAACTTTTTCGCGCGGGCGATACACTTGGCTGGAGACCGACCCTTGGAGGAGATCGACTCGTTGAACCGTGAGCGTGATCAGACCGACGAGCCCGATGCGGCGGACCCCGAACGTTGGGTCCGGATGCATGCCGACTCGCTGTACGCATACGCGATCCGCCGACTCAGGAACCCTGACGCGGCGGAAGAGGTTGTTCAGGACACGTTCTTGGCGGCGCTAAAGAACGTAGCCCAGTTTCAACAGACAGGCAGCGAGGGTGCCTGGCTAATGGGCATTCTCAAACGCAAAGTGATCGACTTCGCCAGAAAACAAGCACGACGCGAACTTAATGTCGATACGCAAGACTCTGCTCTGACGTCGCTGTTCGACGAAAAAGGCAATTGGTCTCAAGCGGTCCAACGCAAGGGGCCGTTTTCTCTCGATCGCCTCGAGCAACAAGAGTTCCGTGTATTGCTCAAGGAATGTCTGGATCGCCTGCCGAACGCGCAAGCACTGGTATTTAGAAAACGGGAAATGGAACAAATCAGCGGCGAAGATGTTTGCAAGGAGTTGGCGATCACGCCGTCAAACCTATGGGTATTGATGCATCGAGCACGTTTGCGTCTGGCAACCTGTATCGGCGTCCGCTGGAAGCTGGGCGAATCCTAAAAATGAGTTATTCAACGCGATCGGTCGCGTCATTTTGGCCAGTTGCGAGCAAGCAAAAGCGAGGTGTTCAAAAATGCTGAACTGCAAAGATATGACGAAGCTGATCTCAGATTCTCTTGAGCAACGTGTCTCACTGCGGCGGTGGATGGAAATGCGGCTTCACATCATGATCTGCAGGCTGTGCCGAGCGTTTCGCGAGAACTCAGTCTTGCTAAGAAAAATGGCGAGGTCATCACCCGACAGCGCTGTGCCCGATGCCGAAAACGCATCCCATGCGGATGAAAACAAGCTAACTGGCCTCGCCTCCAGCGAGCTTTCTCCGGCGGCCAAGCGCCGCATGTTAGCGGTTCTCAATCAAAGCCGTCGCAAGTGAGGGGCGTTGGAAAGCGCATTTACCGCAAGTCAAAAGCAGGTGTCCATTATGCAAGAACGCATCTGGTTTTTAAAGAACTGCGACCTGTTGGGCCAGCTTGATGCAGCACGACTGGGCGAACTGGAAAAGCGGTGTCGGATGCGAACATTCCCAGCGGGCAGCCCGGTTTATCTTCCCTCCGAAGCGGCCGACAGTGTGTTCCTCGTCGCCTCGGGGCTTGTCAAAGTTTGTCACCTGACTCACGAGGGCAAGGTTTCGACGCTGGCCTTCGTCCAGACCAATGAAGTGTTTGGAGAGCTTGCCCTGTTCGATCCCGACCGCCGCGACGAATATGTCGAAGCCGTGGCAGCCAGCACGTTGATCCGCATCCCTCAGGATGCACTCCAAGCATTGATGCACACTGATCTGGACATCGCGCTGCGGGTCACGAAACTCGTGGGGCTGCGCCGGCAATGGATTGAACGGAGGCTGCGAAACCTGCTGTTTACCTCCAATCACCAGCGGCTATGCCACCTGCTGGTTGATCTGGCCGAGCAATTCGGTGTGTCGGTCAACGGCGGAATTCGCCTCGGGTTAAAACTGTCACACCAAGAAATTGCCAACCTGATCGGCACGACGCGAGAGACGGTGACCATCCTGCTAGGAAAAATGAAGGCCGAGGGATTGGTTTGTGGCCATCGACAAACCGTTGTCTTACCAGACATCGCCCGTTTGGCGGCGTTGGTTGATCATCGGACGTGCAACTTGGACTGTTGAGCGGCGCGAAGCAATTCATCAGCGCCAACATAACCATCGATTCGTCGGATCA
>JBGTCJ010000349.1:0-2582 GCA_041748895.1 Pirellulaceae bacterium | reverse complement strand
TTTCCCGATCGCCAAGGTCGCGGCCAAGCTTGCGGTCGGCTATACGCTCGACGAGATCGACAACGATATTACCGGCTGCACGCCTGCCAGCTTCGAGCCGACGATCGATTACATCGTCACCAAGATCCCGCGCTTCGCGTTTGAGAAGTTCCCCGAAGCAGATTCGACGCTCACGACCCAAATGAAGAGCGTCGGCGAGACGATGGCGATCGGGCGCACGTTTCGCGAATCGGTACAGAAGGCGCTTCGCGGCCTCGAGGTCGGCGCGTTCGGATTGGGCTGCGATAGTCGCGACCTATGGGGAACCGACCAGCAACCCAGCGTCGACGAGATTCGTGCCCGATTGAGCACGCCTCGAGCCGATCGCATCTTCTACGTTCGGTACGCGCTCAAGGCCGGCATGTCGATTGCCGAGATTCACGAATTGACGTTCATCGACCCTTGGTTCCTCGATCATCTCGCTCAAATTGTCCAGGAGGAGGCTCGGATTGCCACGATCGGGCCGCTCGCTCAGTGGACGACTCAGAATCTGCTGGAAGCCAAGCGGCATGGATTTTCCGATCGACAAATCGCGAAATTGATCGGATCGACCGAGGGCCAAGTTCGCGCACGCCGGACCGAACTCGGTGTCCGCCCAGTCTTCAAGAGCGTCGATACCTGCGCGGCCGAGTTTGAAGCCTACACGCCGTATTTCTACAGCACTTACGAATCCGAGGACGAGTTACCGCCCCGGGGTGAAAAGAAACGCGTCGTGATTCTCGGCGGCGGTCCGAACCGGATCGGACAGGGGATCGAGTTCGATTACTGTTGCTGTCATGCCAGCTATGCTCTGCGAGAAATGGGCTACGAAAGCGTGATGATCAACAGCAATCCCGAGACGGTCAGCACCGACTACGACACGAGCGACATGCTGTTTTTCGAACCCCTCACGATCGAGGATGTGCTCAACGTTTGTGAAGCGATCCGACCCGATGGGGTGATTGTCCAGTTTGGTGGCCAAACCCCGCTCAACCTCGCACGTGGACTCAAAGAGGCGGGTGTGCCGATCATCGGCACGAGCGTCGAAACGATTGAAACGGCCGAAGATCGGGAACTGTTTCAGAAGCTGATCGATGAACTCGGCTTGCGACAACCCCCCAGCGGCATCGCGCGGAACATGACCGAGGCGCGGCGGGAAGTCAAACGGATCGGCTACCCGGCCCTGGTCCGCCCGAGCTTTGTGCTCGGTGGGCGTGCGATGGAGATCTGTTACGACCAAAGCCAGTTCGATCGCTACGTCGCCGAGGCCTTCATCGCTGCGGATGGCCAGCCCGTGTTGATCGACCGTTTTCTTGAAGATGCCACGGAGGTCGACGTCGACGCCCTCTGTGACGCGCACCGGTGCGTGATCATGGGGATCATGGAGCACATCGAAGAGGCTGGTGTGCACTCGGGTGACTCGGCTT
Source organism: Pirellulaceae bacterium (assembly GCA_041748895.1). GTDB lineage: Bacteria > Planctomycetota > Planctomycetia > Pirellulales > Pirellulaceae > UBA6163. The sequence goes on along the minus strand of JBGTCJ010000349.1, from coordinate 1,137 downwards.
GTTCGATTCCGCCCTACAACCTCGGACCGGCGATGCTCGATGAAATTCGCGCCGCCACAAAAATGCTCGCCGCGAGACTCGGCGTCGTCGGGCTGATGAATATACAGTTCGCCGTCAAGGACGAAGCCGCGGGGCCGACGCTCTACGTCCTAGAAGTCAACCCCCGAGCCAGTCGCACCGTCCCATTTGTGGCCAAAGCGACTGGCGTTCCCGTCGCCAAGTTGGCAACCAAGGTGATGGCCGGTATGACGCTCGACGAGTTGGGCGTCGAGGGCGAACCGGTCCCGCGCCACGTGTCGATCAAGGAGAGCGTCTTTCCGTTCCGCAAGTTCGCCGGCGTCGACATCGTGCTCGGCCCGGAAATGCGGAGCACCGGTGAGGTAATGGGAATTAGCGAAAACTTTTCGATCGCGTTCGCCAAAAGTCAGATCGCCGCAGGAACCGTGCTCCCCGAATCGGGCAACGTCTTCATCAGCCTTTCAGCGCTGCACAAGGAACACGTGATCGGATTGGCTCAGCAGATTCGTGACCTTGGATTCGATATCCTCGCGACCGCGGGGACGGCCGCGCGGATCGAAGAAGCCGGGATTCCCGTAACCCGCGTCAAAAAGATCGTTGAGGGGAACCCGAATCTGCTCGACTACCTCAAAAATGGCGAAGTCCAGTTGATCCTCAATACGCCCAGCGGGAAGGGGGCCCGCACCGACGAGGGAAAAATTCGTGCCGCGGCGGTCCAGGCCGGCGTTCCGTGCATCACCACGCTCTCGGCCGCCGAGGCCGCTGCCAAGGCGATGGCTGCACTGCGCGAGGGAATGATGGAAGTCCAGTCGCTCCAATCGCGATATGCCGAAGCGCTGTCCGTGAGCGAACCGCCAACGAACTGACCTCGATCACACCGGTACTAGGATTTTGACGTTCACAAGCTGCGCTGCGGAAACTAGCGTCGTCCCCATGCAATCGCTAGACCGGTGTCTCTTCTAGCACTCGGCCAGTGAGGGTCTCGAAATCGTCACCGTTGACGGCCTGTGTCGAGCGAACCACCAATCGATCGGCAAGCCGCCCTCCGTGGGCGGTCAACGCGGTCTCGAGCCTGCGAGCCCAATCGGAAGCCTCGGAATCCTCCGTACCCGGCAGGCA
>JBGTCJ010000348.1:0-7372 GCA_041748895.1 Pirellulaceae bacterium | reverse complement strand
GCCATCGACCAGCTGCACCGCCACGTTGCCCCGCTGTGGTGCAAAACCGGCTGCGACCAGCTCGAATACTGCCGATTCGAGACCCACCTGCACAGCCAACTGCTCGCCACCGGTGGCGAGCACCAACCCAGAGATTTCGATTTCACGGCGATTGCTCACCCCGGTAACCGAAAACAGCATCGTGGGGAGCAACGGCGATGCATCGATCACTAGCGGAACATCGTCACTTTGCGGTGACGGCTGTCCCTGAGGTTCTCCATCGACGCGTCGCCCCAATCTCGGAAGTGCCCCAGCGGCGATCGTGTGTCGCGCTGCATTGTTGTTTAGCAGCGTCGCGTAGCTTGCAGGCGCGTCTCCGAAATCGAGTTGCACCTCGGGCATCATGATGAAGAATTTCGTCGACCCATCGGGCTGGTTTGCCCGCAGTTTGTTGCCGGCGAGGTCCTCGATTTGATCGTTGTTGAGCGTGACGACGTACACTCCGGACTGTTCCCAAAGCGTGGAGAGCGGCGTCAACAGCAGGACGCCGCTGAGCGCGTTGTAGCCCAACGTGTAGTCGACGCCTTGAACAAGCGTGCGACCTTCATGAACCAAGGTCACTGCCGAAGCGGCGACGGAGGGATTGCTCGGAAGGCTGACCGTTCGCCCGTTGACTCCGGTTCCCTCGAACGGTGAGTTGGGCCCACGTCCATCGCCAAGAAGGATCGTAAAGTTCTGCAAAAGCGGGTTGGTCAGGTGCACCACGGTCGCGTTGGGGTCTCGATCGAGACCCAGTGCATCGTTGTCAACTGGATTCAGCAAAACGGCGTAGGGCGCGTCGGTATCGGCACGATCGATCGCACCGCGATCCTTGAAGACGGATGCTCCGCCGCCACCGGGAGAGGCTCCGGAGTCCACGCGGAGTTGTCCGAACGCATCCCGGCTGGGTGCCACGATGGGCGAGGGAGGAACTCCGATTTCGGCTTTGAAGTTTTGGAAATTGAGCCGCTCCTGTTCGGTGTTCTGGGAGCTGTCGATGGCCCGTGATCCCGTCTGCAGGTAGAAGTTGCGATTGGCAACGTCGACGAACAGCGGCTCGGCAAGTCCCGCCGCGATCGCATCCGTGCCGACGGCACCGTTGGCGTTGTTGTTCTGAAAAAAGTTGGAGCGAATCACGGTGCCAGTGCCACCGTTAATCACGCCTGTGGCGTAATCGGTGATCAGATTATTGAGCAACGTGGGGCTGGCGAGTCCGGCCACCTCAATTCCCACACCCAACTGATTTCCGCCAACCAGCGTGTTATTCACCAGCCGGCCAAAGGGGACAGGACGCTGAGGACTTGCATCCGTTTCCCCGGCAAAGAGGATGCCAGATGAACCCGTGATCACGTTGTTTTGGATCACCACGCCGGGCACTAACCGCTCGCCATTGAGCTGCGGGAAATTGATGGTTGACCCAGGGTGAGGCACGCTTCCACCGGCTTGAGGCGTGCCCGGCCCAACGCTGATCCCTCGAACTGAGGAGTCACGAATGAAGTTCGAATCGACGATGAAGACGCCTTGGGGACGATGTCGATTGCGATCAGCCAACAAGCCGGTTCCGCCCTGCAAAATTTCGATTTGGTCGACGAAAGCACGATTCGTACCTTGGGGTGGTGCGGCGTCTCGGAAATCGTAGAGCCAAGTGAAGGTGGGATTGCCGCCTCCAAAGGTAAACTGTGCGACCTGGTATCCGGTTTCGCCCGTGGCGAATGTCGGATCGTCATGGTCATGTTCGCCAGAGCCAATCACCAGCCGCTGAGGAACGCCATCGATAAAGAATCGAAGCCCGTGTGTGTCCAGTGCCGAACTGACATGGTAGGCAAATCGAATCACGCCGCCGCTGCTCGTGGACGATCCGAGTTGGGCCCGAGTCGCTTGGAAAATGGACACATTCTGCGAAACGGAAACGGCCCCCGATTCGAGGCTTTGCAAGCCGGTGAACGGATTGGTTTGGGTCACACTCCAGGGCGCGATAGAAGCGGCGGGGAACGTTACACCCAACAACGTCGTCTCGACCGGAGCGGTACTCGGGACTGGGGTTGAAGGCTCGAACGAAATGGCCGCCGTCAAAGTCGCTTCGTTGACATGCCTGTCGTTGGTGTTGAAGGTGGTCGCGACGAATGGGCCATCGGGCGTGTTGATGATGTACTCATCGACACGACGGATCTCGAGTTGGTACGGACCGTTGACAATATCCGGGAATTGGTTGGGATCCTGGTCGAGTGTTCGCGAACCCGCCGCGTAAAGGTTCGTGGTCGAAGCGTCGGCGCTGGCTCCGGTGACCATCTCACCGCGTTCGGCAAAACCGACGATGATGTCGTCGATATAAAATCCCTCAAAGGCGTTGTTGGTGCTGCGAATCGACCTTGGCGTTCCCCCGGCGCTTCGGAATTCACCGAAGTTCGCGTCGGTGAAGCCGAGTGTCGCATCGTCCATCGCACCGGCGGTACTGAAATCGACACGCAACTGAATGCCCGCGACACCCGCGAAGCTCGATAGGTCAACTCTGGCTTGACGCCATTGCCCCGTGCTATCCATCAGCTCCTGAACAATCTGCTGGGATTGAGCCCGAGCGGTGCTGCTGTTGAGTCCCGCATCGGAAAGGTGTGAGAGAAACCCTGGCAATTCCGCACGTTGATTCGCCGTGGTGGGATCCGGGCTGCTGAGCCGCGAATTGTTGCTGGCAACCAGTTCCCAGCTTAGACCGCCATTGCGTGAGGCGAAGACCCTCGCGCTATCGCGAAACGGGTCATTGACGTCACTTTGTTGGTTCGATCCCGGGTGGTTTTCCGTATCGAGGAAGTAATTGAAATAGAGTGTGGGGCGATCCGCGGCGACCGCGCCGATGAGACTGAATGGATTGGTCTGCAAGGAGCCGATCGCGCCACCAGGAAAATTGTAGGTGTTGACGATGCTCGCGTTGGTGCTGAGGTCCTGGTGTTGGGCCGTGGTGCGGATGCCGTACTGAGAATTCGCAGCCGGATCGTACCGGAGGTACGATTGCGAATTAGCCGGCTCGTTTTGTTGCCATACTTCAAAGCCGAAATGCAAACTGACAAAGCCTGAACCCTCGTCGGACGTCCGCACGACACCCGATCCCGGTGTGGCCATGAAGACGTCTTCGTCACCAGGTGCACGAGTCCCATCGGGCGCCGCGTTGATCCCATGACCCGGGTCGTTGCCGCGTTTGGTGGTCGGGTGCCAAAGGTTGAAGTCGAGCGGCGAGAAGGCCAGTCCGATCGGCGACGCCCCGCCGACATTCATGCCACTAGCCAGAATCGAATATCCGTCCGCGACCCCATCGTTGTTGGTGTCGAAGATCGGTCGCATTACCGTTAGCGACTGCGCAGGCGTCGCGACGGTCGGTAACGCGGCGAGCGCGCCCATTGCTGTCGTGTCCAGTGCGAACAACGAACCGGTGGATGTCACCGCAAACAGGGTATTTGCGTAGGCTCCCCCGTCCAAGTTCTGAGGACCGAGCGCCAGGCCTTGAAAGCTCACGTTCGCGGGCAAACCGATCGAGGCGAGCGCCGCGTTGATATCGATCCGTCGATTGACGGATCCCGTATCGGGACTGAACTGAATGAACTCGCCAGCCGACGTGACCCCAAAAAGTTGGCCGGTGCCGAGGAAGTTTCCGTGAGAGATGCCGGTCACGCGTCCGGCGAGCGGGCCTGACGGGCCGTTGGCGCCGCCACCGAGAGCTGTGAGCCCCAGCGGGAGACTTAGGTTCAGCGCGTTGGTTCCGTTGTTGCCATTGCCCTGCGCGTTGGCGTTTCCGCCAACGATCACCGCAGTTACCAATCTGCGAGCGTCCTCATTTCCGTTGATCGCGTCAACAATGGCTTGGGCGGTGGGTGCTCCCGTGATCGGCGGTCCACCCGTGCCACCTATCTGCAGGTTGATGGTGAACCCGGTCGCTGCATTGCCGGTGACATTCGCGACGTTCGCGTTCGCATTGTTGGGCCGCGTGATATTGATACGAATGTTGTTGCCCGCGTCGCCGGCTGCTTTTGATTCGATGCGAATGTCGGTAAAGGCAGGCGTTGCGGCGTTGTCCGATACACGTAGTGTCGTGGATGCGAACGTGACGCCCGCTGGCTGGATATCACCCAGGGAACCGTAACGGGGATTGCCGCCGGCCGGGATCGCCGGCGAGGCATCCCCATTGGCTCGTCCCCGATACAGCTTGGAGTTGGCACCAAAGTTCGCTATCTCGGCTTCACGAACCACGAGGAACGTTTCGTAGACCGGGACGGGTGCTGCCGCCGGCCCCGTCGTCGTGCGACGGTGGAACGTGAACGCATCGACTTCGTCAGCGGTCGTGAACTGTTCGGCCCGCGCGAGATGGGTTCCCAGGTTCTGATTCAAATCGCTCGTGTTCGGCGTGGGCGTCTGATCTCGAATGTTGTCTGTACCCACCAAAGTCGCGACTCCGGTCGTGGGATCGATTTCGACAATCGCTCCAACGCTACCCGTGGTGGCATTGAGTCGCTGATAGCCGAACATCCGACCATCCGATCGGATGACGATATCCTGAACGTCGTTGACACCTGGAAAAATACCGGCGGCGCCCGTAACCCTCGTCAAATAGCGCTCGGACGCAAACGGGTTGACGGTGTACAGGTGGTCGTTGTTGCCCGACGAAGTCGCTACCTCCGGTTGGTCGGTAGCCACGTACAAAACAACATCTTTCAACGAAAACGGGATGATGTGGTTGGCCAATGCCAGCTGGTTGGCGATGTTGAACAGCCCACCGGTTTGCTGCGGCGAGACCGGCACACCGCGAGACCGGTAGCCTTGGAAACCGATGTGATCCTCGACAACTCGCGTGAGCGAATTGACCGGTTCGAGTCGAACCAGCGCGTTGGCGGCACTGGCCGGATTGGCCTGATAGGCACCAATCAGGGCCGTTGGCAATTGCCGGTCGCTCATGACAGCGACGTAGTAGGCAGATCCGGGCGTCAGGTGAACCGGACCGATGTAGGCGTCCTTCTTGCCTAGCGATCCACGTGAGAGGTCGCTGATGCTGCCGTCGGGACCCTGCGGTTGGTCGTCCTCGACGTTGGATTCGCGGCCGACAAAGATCAATTGTTGGTTCTGGTCGTAAACGGCGATCGTCGTGTCGGCGCGAACCGCATTGTCTGAATAATCGATGTCGAAGACGACCGCGACGGTACCCGGTGAATCGTTGACACCTGCAATCACTTGCACGCCGACGTGATTGAGATCAAAGCGGTACCAGTCCACGTCGTTTCCGTCCGACAGCGCGCCCGATATCCCAATCGCCGCCATATCGGTTTGCAGAAGGTTCACCAGCGGTTGGGCCGCCGCGTAGGAATCGCCCTGCCCAGCGATCTCCCCCGCTTCACCGATCATCGGACTGCGCGCCGGAAGTCCACGAACGTCAATCGCCGTCTGCGCAAATCGGATGTCGGCGAACTGAACGGTCGACCCGGGAAACTCGTCGACCTGTTGCAACCGAATCTGCAGCTGATATTTTCCGCGGCTTTCGCCGGCGAGCGTGGCGACATTCGCGGCCGATGCGGGGTTGCTGCGGACGCGGACAAAGTAGGTTCCCGTGGTGCCGGCGATTCCGGGAAGGATGTAGTGGAATCCTGGATCACGAAAGTTCTGCGTGTAGAAATCACCACCCAGAAGCGGATTTTGGGTCAGCGACAGCGCATTGAGATTTCGCGGATCGCCGGGGTTTCCGGAGGTCACCGATCGCGCCAAGACAGTGCCGCTGGCATTGACCACTTCGAGAATCGCATCGAGCGCCGGGTCGGTACGATCCAGATCGAGCCAGACGGCTGTCCCGGCCGTTCCGCGGAAACTGTAGACGTCGACGTCCCCTGGATCATCGGGGCTGATGTAGCCATGAATTTCAAAACCCAGTCGACGATTCTCGTCGCCGCTTTTCTCATTGGGCGCCAGCTCGCCGACAAACTGGGATAACGCCGGCGTTCGATTGACATCGCTCGTTTTGGTGAGCGTATTTTCCAGCTCGCGGACGATCGCGACGTTGCGATCGTTGCTGAACTCGTCAAATACGAAACCGCGCCAACCGCCGATCACTCCACTGCTGGCCGCGGCCGAGTTATTCGTGTTGGTCATTACAGTCCCACGCGGCGTGAACCCCGCACCGACCGAGTCATCGGCAAGGTGCGTGATCACAACGGGGTGGCCGACCGTTCCCAACACCTGGATGGTGCCACCGATGCGGTCAACGATATCCAGCGGTGTGCCGGTCGCGGTGAAGCCCGCGTTGGCTCCACTCAGCTTGACGACCAAGCTCTCGGCGTTGCTGCTTTGAAGACGGAGGCCGCTGTACGTGTGGTGGTTGTCGACGGTGATCGAACTTTGCAGCACATGGACGATATCGGTGTCGTCCCAAATGCTCTGGGTTGTCAAGATTTCGCCGCGAATGAACATCGCGTTGAGGGTGTTGTTTTCGAGACGGTTGAGTCGAACTAGGGGGCCGTGATTATCGGCAAAGGCATCGAATGCCTGAGCCGTACCGGTCGACCGCCCCCGATCGGTTTGGGGGTTAAAACGCAACGAATTCGCATTGATGTGAATCACCGAGCCGACGTTGTGGGTGATCGTGTTGCCGACGATGATCGGCTGCGCTCCGCGCAGGTAAATTGCCGCCGCCGCATTTGCGCCGCGGCCATTTCGGACCCCGCCTGCCGCGCCGCCGGCGTTCATCTGCAGCAGGCTGTTGGTAAGGCGGAGGTCGGCTTGATGGACTTCGATCACGTTGAAAGTGGCGGCTCCGCCCTCGATCGGCGTCGTCCCACCGCCAAACATCAACATCGCCTGATCGATGCTGCCGCTGGTCGAGTGCCCCAAATAGATTCCGCCCCAATCACCGCTTTGCCCAAGCGACGGACCGTTGCGATTGGTGTCAAAAGAACCGCTTCCGCCGAAGCGATCATCCGCCAACGAAGTGAAAACGATCGGGAGGTTGACCGTTCCTTCGGCGATCAATGTTCCGGCGCCACGCTCGGCTTCGATCCTCGCGTTGTTGAGCTTGACCACGACACCCGGGTCGATCACCAATCGACCTGCCACACGCGCCTGAAGCACTCCGTCGCTGCGCAGCAGGGGTCCCCCGGCGGCACCCGCAATGATCAGATTTTCGCTCAGCACGTGGGTGATATCTGCGTCGTCGAAGCGTCCCGAAACGGTCAGCTTCTCGAGCGTCGACCCGAGCTGCGTTTCGACACGAATGAAAAGGCCGTCGATCGTGTTGGCAGCCAGAAAGTTGCCATAAATGTTGGGACCGATGCGCCCCAGCGAATCCTCAAAGCTGTCGGGGCTTGCGGAGATCGCGGCGTCATCGCTT